>CAZNZS010000038.1:0-20989 GCA_964577585.1 uncultured Acutalibacter sp. | reverse complement strand
ACCGCGTCTGTGTATTTTTCCACACAGTCTGCAAATTGTTTTTCGTCCATGGCGGTTTCTCCTTCCTGCAAAAATCATTTGAAATGCATTTCATCTATAGTACCTTCGAGGAACGCAAAAAATCCCATTTTTTAAAATAAAGATAAAAAACCGGCGTGAGCGGCAAAACCGCCTGCGCCGGTGACAAGAAAGGCTTCCGTCAGCCCCGTGTGCCGTATTTCTTTAAGAAACCGGAAATTTTTTCCTCACAGCCCGCTGTGTCCACAGCAAAGCTCTGGGCATGAGCGGCCCCCGAGACCAGATATTTTCCCTTTTCTCCCCTGCAGGCTTTGAAATTTTCTTCCGTCATGGAAACCGGGACGAAATCGTCCTCCCTGCCATGGAGGAACAATACCGGCAGCTCTGTTTTGGACAGGGAGACGCGGGAATCCGCCCCCTTGAGAGAAAAGCCCGCCTTCACCCGGGCGATCCAATCCACCATATTCAGCAGGGGAAAAGCGGGCAGTTTGTAATCTTTTTTGGCAACGTGGGCCATAATGGCCCAGGGAGAAGTGAATCCGCAGTCCGCCACAATCCCCCGCACACAGGGGGGCAGATCCAGATCAGCGGCCATCATCACCGTGGCGGAGCCCATGGAAATCCCCGTGAAGAAAAGATCCTCCGGCCCAAAGCGCCGTTCCAAATACCGGGCCCAATCCCGGCAGTCAAACCGCTCGTTGACGCCATAGGTGATATATTTTCCTTCGCTCAGCCCATGGGAGCGCTGATAGGGCAGCACCACCCGGTAGCCCAGGTCATGGAAAAATTCGGCCTCCAGCGCAAAATCCACGGTGGCAAGAGAGCGGTAGCCGTGAAAGGCCAGTACAGTCCCCTTGGGCTTTTCCAGCTCCGCGGGTATGTACAGCGCCTTAAGCTTCAGGCCGTCAAAGGAAGTGATCTCCAGCGTCTCCGCCGTGTTTTCTTTGATCCACCGCTGGGCGGCCTTCATGCGGTCTGAAAAAGTGTTCCAGATCGAGTCCTCGCCGGTGTAATCCTCTTCCAGCTTTTCCTGGGACTGCCTGAGAATGGAAAGCCGGAAAAAGTACATCGCCGCTCCAAGCAGGGCCAGTACCAGCACCAGGATCACCGCCGCCAAAATTAAGATCCACATGGTATGTTCTCCTTTCGCAAAAGCCTTATTGTTTTTCGGGAAGTATCATTCCCACAGCTCTATGCCGAATTCCCCGGCCGCCCTGCGCCAGTACGCTTCCGGCACGTGAGCCCAGTCAGCCTGCTTCCCTGTTTCTTCTCTGTAAAGCTCAGACGCCAAGGCAGGCACGCTTCCAAAGGGATCTTCCCCTGTCAGCACCGAATGGCGCAGCATAGCGGCCCATACCGGCGCCCTCTTGATAAGTCCGGAGGTCTTCAGGTTGTCAATAGCCCTCTGCCAGTCGTAGGGGATCTGCAGAAGCTCTGTCCTCCATAGACCGTTTTCCGGGTGCAGCAGCATCATTTGGGAAATTTTCGCCTGATCTCCCGCCTTCGGCCCGCTTCTTTTGCTTCGGCTTCCGGTGGGGATCCCCACGGATCCGGCGCAGACGATCTGCTTTCCCCTGAGCCAGAACTGCCGAAACCGGTGGGTATGTCCCGCTATCAAAAAATCCTCCGGCAAAGACGCCATCCGTTCCAGCTCCTCAGGGTCACTGGCGACCCTGGCACGGGTCTTTTCCGGCGAACCGTGGCAGTACGCGATGGAAGGCGCGTCCTCTATCTGCCAGCTCCCGGAAACAGGCAGGCTTTCAAACCAGTCGATATCCCGGGGGCAAAGGTTTTCATAGCAATACAGCAGCGCTCCCTGAGCGGAGCAGTCCCGCCAGGGCGTACCGTCCCGCTGCTTTCCGCCGTTTGCCCGGTAGCCGATCATGTATTCTTCCCGGTTTCCCCGGATAAAGCGGCAGTCAAAGCGGCTGTCCGCGTCATACAGCAGCTCCAGCGTCCTCTGGGGATAGGGGTGGTCGGTGATATAATCTCCCAGGAACAGGTAGTGCTCTATTCCCCGGCGGCGTGCGTATTCCAAACAGGCCTTCAGCGCCAGATAGTTCCCGTGAACGTCCGCCAGAACGGCGATTTCCGGTTTTCCGTTCATTGCTTTTCTCCGTTTTTCTGGGTGAATAAATAGGTCCCCACCGCCACGGAGACCGCCAGGTTCAGGGAATCCACGGCATCGGTCTGGTCAATGAACAGGCTTTGACCATAGTCTTGGAATTCCGGAGGAAGTCCCCTTGCCTCATTGCCGAACACCAGGGTATAATTTTTCACCTTCGGGCAGCTTTCCGGGGTCAGCACCGTGCCGCCGTCCAGCATGAAGGGAAAGATGCTTCTGCCGGCTCCGTATTTTTCAAGATATGCGGGAAAATCAGGGAACCATTCCACCCGGAGCTGAAACAGCGCGCCCATGGAGGCCCGCACGGCCTTTGGATTCCACACATCGGCAGAGTCACCGATAATGGCAAGATCCCGGATGCCGAAGCCCAACAGGGTCCGTTCTATCGTTCCCAGATTTCCCATATCGGAGGGCTCCACCAGCGCCACATGGGGCCGGTCTTTCCTTAAAGAGCCCTCATATTTCTCAAAGAGTGCCGCCGCATAGCAGATCTCCTTTTGGGCGATGCGTTCCAGCGCCTTTTCCCAGCAGAAGCAGGGAACGCCCTTTTCTTCGCACAGCTTTACAAGCTTTTCCTTTTCCCGAAAGCCCTCCGCGTAATAGACCGATTTGGCCTGCTCCGGGCGGTGAAGAAGCAGCTCAAAGGTGGGAAACGGCCCAAGGGTATAGGAATGGCCGAATTCCTTTTTGTACTTTTTCGGCAGCTCTCTGTTCTGCTCCATTTCCCTTCCCCCTTTGCTTTTTCTCATTCTACCCTGTTTCTGCGGAAAAGGCAAGAACGCAAAAAACATCTTGCATTACACCTTGTACTGTGCTATACTTCGAAATAGGTTTTTAGAAAAAGAGGACGGAGAAATGCGTTATTTTGCTTACCTGTAAATCTGTACTGCCGTATGCCGCGGCGGTACTCTTTCTGTGTAAGCTTTCACGCTCTCTCCTGTTTTGGCCGCTGCAGCGGGTATTTCCCTATCGGCGGCGTGTGGAAAACAAGGCTGTGAGAAGATAGCTTCTCACGGCTTTTTTTGTTTGTAATTTTTAACAAGGAGGCGAATTTCGTGTTGATTTCCATGTATGATGGCTGCCGATCGGTCACTGCATGCGGCAAAAGACAGGCAAAGCCGGTCATTCCGGCGGCCTTTGCCTGTCTGTATTGATGCCGTGCCGCCGGGACCGGTTTTGGCCTTTCACTATTACTATGAAGTGAGGAGAAACTGGTCTGATGACAAAACTGGAACAAATAGAAACGCTGCTTTCTCTGTGGGGGCAGCCAAAATACCGCTGCCGCCAGATCTATGAAGCGGTATTTCAAAAAAGAATTTCAAAATTTTCTGAAATGACGGTCCTGCCGCTTTCCCTGCGAGAACGCCTGCGTACCGTTTTTCAGGAGGATGAGGTGCTGACGCTGCGAGCAATAAGGGCGCAGACCTCTTCGCAGGCGGACAAGGTGCTTTTTTCCCTTCCCGGGGGAGGACAGGTGGAAGCAGTACGCCTTCACTACCAACAGGGATGGTGTTCTTACTGTATTTCCTCTCAAAGCGGGTGCGCTTTTGGCTGTAAATTCTGTGCTACCGGCGCCATGGGTCCCGGCCGCAGCCTCACAGCCTGGGAAATCCTGGAACAGCTTCTGTATTTTCATCTGCAGGGGCACAGTCTTGACAGCGTGTCCTTTATGGGTATGGGAGAGCCTTTTGCCAATCCCTGGTTTTTTCAGACACTGGCACTGCTTACCGATCCAAAGCTTCTGGGCCTGAGCCGACGGCGTCTTACCGTTTCCACAGTAGGAGTGCTGCCCGGCATACGCAGGCTGACAGAGGAATGGCCCCAGGTAAATCTGGCATTTTCTCTGCACGCCCCCACCTGCCGGCTGCGCAGAAAATTGATGCCCGCAGAAGGCCGCTGGCCCATGGAAGATGTGCTGGAAGCTCTTGACACGCACATCCTGAAAACAAACAAAAGGGTCTTTCTGGCGTACACTCTTCTTAAAAATATCAACGACAGCACCGCCCACGCGAGAAAGCTCTGCATTCTGCTGCGTTCGCATCGCAGAACGCTGCCCCTTTACCATGTGGATCTGATTCCTTATAACCAAACAGATCCCGGAGGCATTTTCCAGCCGCCGGAATCCGACCGCGTCCGCAGCTTTGAAGCCGTCCTGCGGAAAGGGGAGATCTCCTGCTCTGTCCGCACGCAGTTCGGTTCAGACATTTCCGCCGCCTGCGGCCAGCTTCGAGCAGAGGAGGATCCGTGATCCGGCAAGCCTTTCTCTCAAAAAGCGCGCCAGCCGGAAGAAAAGGCCTGCCGTTTCACATCGGCACAGGACTCTGAAGCCGCTCGCCTTACAAATGGCCTTTGCTATGAAAAAACAGCAGTACCCAAAGGGTCTGCTGTTTTTCAGTATCCGCCGTTCAGCCTTCGGTATCCAGCGGCAGCTCGAACCAGAAGGTGCTGCCCTTCCCCAGCTCGCTTTCCACCCCGTAAGCGCCGCCGTGAAGGTCGAGAATGTTCTTTACGATGGAAAGCCCCAGCCCCGTGCCCACCTGGGCCCGCTTGTGGTCCTTGTCCACCTTGTAGTACCTTTCCCAGATATCCTTGAGCTTATCCTGGGGGATCCCCTCTCCCGTATCGGAAACCGAGATCCTCACCCAGCCGTTTCCCACGGTCTGCCGAAGGGCGACGGTCTTGTCCTCCCCTGCATAGGTGATGGCGTTGTTTACAAGATTATAGACCACCTGGGAAATCTTCAGCTCATCGGCGTTTACAAACACGTCCTGCTCCGCCTCAAAGGGAAAGCGGTGGTCCGCCAGCTTATCGTACCGGCTGAGAATGGCGCGGATGCTTTCCGTGAGGTCAAACCTGGTCTTGTCCAGGGCCACCACGCCGGATTCCAGCCGTGAAAGATCCAGAAGGTCGTTGACAAGGTTCGTCAGCCGCTCCGTTTCATCGATGATGATCTGCACATTTTCCGGTGTGCTCTCTCCGGGAAGGTCCCGCATAACCTCGGCGTAGCCCCGGATCATGGTAAGAGGCGTGCGAAGATCGTGGGAAACATTTGCCAGCAGCTCCCGCCTCAGCCCCTCCACCTTGGAAAGCTCCCGGGCCGCGTAATTCAGCGTTTGGGCAAGCTCACTGACCTCCCTGGAGCCGCCCTCCGCGAAGCGGATGTCATAATTACCCTTCGCCAGCTCCTTGGCGGCGTCGTTTACCGATACCACCGGCCGGGAGATCCTTCGGGTGATAAAGCAGACCAAAAGCCCGCCCAACAGAACCATGATGCCTGTGACACAGACAAGCTGGATCTGCAGAGTCTCCACAGTGGCGTCCACCGGCGTGATCTCGCTTTCGATCAGGATCATCCTGTTTAAGCCGGATTCCGTACTTGCCACTCTGGCGTAAAGAATGACCTCCGGTCGGGCGCCGTCCTGATAGGTAAAAGGTGAGGTGTAGGTGGTGAGCTTTGTTCCGCCGCCCAGATTCACCTCATTGAATATCGTTCTCAGATCGCTGCGGCTCATATTTTCCAGCAGGCATTCCCGCTGGGTAGGCTTCCAGGCGCTGTACTGACTGCCGAGGTCATCCGTTACCAGAATATTGATCCCCAGGTCGTTGGAGAACTTCTTTACCCTCGTGTCCAGGTCATCCTCCTCCAGCATCCGTTCTATCTGCTCAGCAGCCTGCTTTACCTCGGCCGTTTTGATCGCCTGATAAAAGGGGCCCAAAAGCGCTATCTGGAATACCCATAAAAGGAGGGCTATGATCAGGATGAACGCGCCGAAGCCCAGGGCGATCTGCCAGCTTATCCTGAAAGGACTGCGGGGCTTTTTCCGATGCGGCACAAAAACGGGAGCTTCCATTATTCCTCAGCCTCAAATCTGTATCCGACGCCCCGAAGGGTCACGATGTATTTGCTGTATGGGCCCAGAGACTTTCTGAGCAGCTTGATGTGCGTATCCAGGGTCCTGTCGTCCCCGTAAAAATCGTATCCCCACACGTTTGTGATGAGCATTTCCCTGGTAAGGGCAAGATTCCTGTTGTTCACCAGATAGCAGAGCAGGTCGTATTCCTTGGGGGAAAGCTCGGCCCGGGCGCCGTCCACGGTCACGATCCTGGCGTCAAAATCGATGAACAGCCCGCCGAAGGACAGGGTGTTCCGTTTTGTACCGGGCTCCTTGGGGCGCACCCTGTTCATGATGGCGTTCACGCGCAGCATAAGCTCCTTTGGGGAAAAGGGCTTTACCACGTAATCGTCCACCCCCAGCTCAAAGCCGTGGATCTTATCGTATTCCTCGCCTCTGGCGGAGAGCATCAGCACCGGAGCGGAGCAGGTCTTTCGGATCTCCGCCACGGCGGAAAAGCCGTCCAGCTCCGGCATCATCACATCCATGATGAGAATGTCAAATCTGTCCGGGTCACGCCTGCACAGCGCCACGGCCTCCATGCCGTTTTCCGCCTCCGTGACCTGATGCCCTTCAAATTCCGCGTATTTGCGGATGAGGGTCCTGATCTTTTCCTCGTCGTCCGTAACAAGAATATGGTACATTCTGAAACCACCTTTCGTTCAGGCTCAAAACTGCGGCTGTTTTCAAATCAAAACGCCATGCGCTTTTTCTGTTTTGGCATAAATTCTTTGGCTTGCTTCCAGTATACCCTTGCGGCCTTCCTTTTTCAAGCCGGAAGTTCCGTACCTCGTGCTTTTTCCCTGCCCGTAAGCGGAGAAAAGCGCGAAAAAACCGAAGCGGACATTTCCAAGTTCCATGTTGACTTTTCGGAAAAAAGGGCATATAATTTAATTGGAAAGAATGCCTATTATTTTTGGCATGCTCAATTGAAATACTGGATATTCTTCCGGCAAAAAGGAGGCCATCAATATGCTGCCTGTCATCACCATTGCACGTCAATACGGAAGCGGAGGCCATGAGGTGGGGGAAAAGCTGGCGCTGAAGCTTGGCGTTCCCTTCTTTGACAAAGCCCTGATCGCCATGGCCGCCAAGCAAAGTGGATATTCCGAAGAGGTTTTTGCCCACGCGGATGAAAAGGCCAGCAGCAGTCTGCTGTACTCCATGGTCATGGGAAGCTATGGTTATGGCGTCAGAACGCCCGGTCTCAATGAAATGCCCATCAACGACAGGCTTTTCATCATTCAGTCCGACATTATCAAAAAGGCTGCCGGGGAAGGTCCCTGCGTTGTGATAGGCCGCTGCGCGGGCTATATTCTGCGGGAGCACCCCCATTGCATGAATGTGTTCATTCACGCCAATAAAGAGGACCGGATCAAGCGCATTGTGAGCAAAGAGCTGTGTTCGGAAAAGAAAGCGCCCGATTTTATCACGAAAAAGGATAAGCAGCGGGCCAACTACTACAATTTCTATTCTAACCTTCGCTGGGACGATGTAAACAATTATGATCTTACCCTGAACACCTCCCTGTTTCCCGTTGATCAGGCAGTAGACGCGATCGCCGAGTTCGCGAAGCGTCTCGACCGGTAAAAATCCCGCCGGATCCCCTTTCTTTTTCCAACTGTAATCCAGAGGGCGCTTTCTTTTCGAAAGCGCCCTCTGCTGTTCTGTTTTTCCGTTCCCTTCAGAACCTGGAAAGCACGTCCCAAGGGGTGAGCATTCCGAGAAGCCGCTCTCCGGGATTTCCCGTTTCCGTAATGAAGATTGCCGAAACGCGGCAGTTTTTCCCGCCCGGCTTTTCAAAAACCTTCCTTGCCGAAATATAAGTGGCCTTTTTCGGCAGGAACACGTAATTTTCCATATGCTCCCCCGGAACAAGGTATTTTCCCAGCTCCCTGAGAACAGTTTCCCTGCCGATGGCTTTTCCTCCCGTATCAAGCTGGTAACGAAACACGGCGCCGGTGCTGAACACACCGCAAAAGCCGCCCTCCCGCATAACGGGAATATGAGAATATCCGTTTTCCCACATCTGCTCCATCAGGGGCAGCACTCTTTGGCTAAGTCTTGCCGTCATAATATTTTTTCCCCGCACGGCAAAATCCAGAGCCAGGGGAGGCCGCCGCACATAGGAAAGGGCTTCCCGGAGCGCCTCAAGCATGGGTGCGGAGGGCTCCACCACCGGTTCTCCCTTTACCGCCGCGTTGTGGGTAAGGAGATTTCTGATCTCCCGGCAGAGATCCAGCTTTTCCCGGACCGGGGCGCTCTCCTCTTCCCTGCAGAACTCCATCACAACGCTGGAGCTGCTTCTTTTTTTGTTTCTGTACCGCTTTTCAAGGGCGTCCTCCAATTGCCGGTACAATTCCAGAAATTCTTCCGCCCTGCTTTTTTCCTGACCGTCCATGCACTTTTCCTTTCCTACAGCAGCTTATCGGACTCCAGCACCTTGACCTGCTCTGTGAGGGTGGCCGCGTCATGCTCCACCGAATCGCGGAACGCTTCCCGAAAGCTTTTCAGCGCCTTGATGTCCTTGATGAGCCGGTCCCGCTCCGCTCTGCTTTTATCGGAGCTTTCCCGGTCAAGAGCCTCCTCCAAAAAGGCGATCCGCTTTTGCAGCTCTTCCTTTTCCCGCTGAAGCTCATCGATCCGGCCTTTCAGCAAGGCAAGCCTTTCCCTGTCCGCGGCCCGCTCCCGTTCCGCTTCCTCCGCTGCTACGGCCATTTCGTCCAGAAACACATCTACCTGCTGGCCGTTATACCATTTTCCCCTGGTTTTGAACTTTACATCCTCAAGGACCTTCTTCGTCAGCTCCATCTGCACATTCCTCCAAACCCTTCTCCCACCGCCGCAGGAATTCCTCTTTATCATACAGCGCGTTTATGGCCTGCAGCAGACCGTTGGCGGAAAGCCGGGAGGGCAGCCCCATCGCCTTTTGCAGCTGCAGTCTTCTGCCGGCGCTGCTGTCCGTGCCGGAAAGCCCCAGGGCAAAAAGATCGACCTTGGAAAGCTTTTCGCCCTGCGCCGCAGGCTCCCGCTTTGAAGGCCCCCCCTCTATGGTGGCTCCCGCCCTTTTCAGCGCCTCATACAAAACGGAAGGCTCCATTCCCTCCACGCCGAGCTTGCCTTCCTTTGAGGGGCTCTGCTTGCGCCGCTCTTTCCCCATCACATCTGGAATATAGGCATGCTTCAGCTGTTCCTTGGGGATCAGGGAAGAAAGCTTTCCCCGGATCAGAAAGCCGGCCCCGTCGCTGTCGGTCAGCACGATCAGGCCCTGCCGGGCAGCCAGCGTTTTTAAATATTCCATCTTTTCTTTATCCCGGAAAATGCCAAATCCGCCAGTCTCCACAATAATGCCGTCAATGAGGGAAGAAAGCTTGCTTTTGTCGTATCGCCCTTCCACCACAATGGCTTCCTTCACGTGGATCATGGTTTTTTCTCCCCTTTGACGGCCAAAAGCAGCTTGGCGATCAGCTCCTCCAGCACCACACGACTGTCCAGACGGGAGCCCTTCAGCGCTGAATCAGCCTCCAGCAGCAGGGAAAGGCTTTTCCTGAGGGCCTCCGGCATGATGTTTCTCGCGCTGCGGCTGGCATTTCTCAGCCTGAATTCCTTGCCCTTGTATTCCCCGTAGGCCGCGGCGGCGGAATAGTCTTTTCCACCCGCCATGGCCGTCTTTACCCGGTAAAGGTCCACATAGGCGGAGGAAAGCGCCCCAAGGATCGCCACTGGCTCTTCGTTCTGGTACAGCAGCGCGTCAAGAAGGCCATAGGCCTTTTCGTAATTTCCGTCCAACAGCGCGCCGGACATCAAAAACACAGTGGTTTCCGTGGTCTTCGGCACCAGCGCTTCGATACGTTCCGCCGTTATCTCCGTTTCGCCTTCTCCCAGAGTATAGGCGCAAAGCTTTTCCATTTCTCCCAAAAGCCGTGTCACATCGTTCCCGGCGTAATTCAAAATGCGCTCGGCGTTTCTCCGGGACAATACGCATCCGGCCTTTTCCGCCTCCCGGACCAGCATCTTCTGCAGCTCCTGCGGACCCCGCCGTTCGCAGAGAAGCACGCCTCCCATGCTGTCCAGCACGGCCTTTACCAGTTTTTTCCACTTGGCGGCCTTTCCGGCGTCAAAATCCAGCGTGGGATACCACAGAAGAAGGGTCGTGGTATCGGGAACGGACGAAAGCAGCTCATAGAGTTTCTTCAGTTCATCTCCATCCTTTTCCTCCACGTTATAGTCGGAAACGGCCACGTATTTGTGTTCGGCAAACAGCGGCAGCGCCAGAGCGGCATCCGCAATGGCATCGATCCCGGCGCCGCCTTCAAATTCGTTCAGGTTAAATTCCGGGAAGGCCGTTTCCCCGGCCTTTTTGAGAAACCGCCCGGCATTGCGCCTGACAAGGTATTTTTCCTCTCCGGCAATGAGATACAGCTTCAAAAGCTCCCCGGAGGCAAGCTGCTTTTTTAATTCTGTTCCTTCAAGCTCAGGCATGCGCTTTCCCCCCGAAAATCAACTGTTCCGTCCGGAAACAGATCGAGATACATTCCGTCTCCCGCGGGAACTATGTAATTCCCCGCCGAAAGCTCTGTGATATCCATTATATCATCGTTTTGCAGAATCGTAAACGTAGATTTTATGTTGCTGTGCTTTTTGGCAGTGAAAAGATACTGGCAGCTTCCTCCGCCGGAATCATCTATTTCGACCATGGCGGAGAAACCAGGCCCGGAAACCGACAGGCTGCCCATACCATGCAGCGGCCGCAGCTCCACACTCTGCAGCACGGAAAGCGCATCGTCATCCGAAAGGGCTGTGACCTCCGTTTCCTTCGCGGCCTGAAGCAGGTCCCGGCCCAGATACGCGCCCTCCGGCACGGCCAGCCGTTCCGTTCGGAAGCTTTCCAGAATGCTCCGGGCCGCTTCCCCTGCCGCCTGGGTCCTCACCGGAAGCAAAAGCACTTCCACACGGCGGACGCCGTTTTTCCGGAGCATTTCACTGGCCGCGCCGGAACGGTACCCACCCGTTAAAATGACAGTCGCCCGGTCTCCCTTCATCACAAGCACACAGGAATAATCGGAAGACACTGCCATGGTCACGGCATCTCTCCGGACAAGCTCCAGCTGTTTTCCAAAGCCGGAGAGTATGAGCGCCCCTGCAAGCACAGCACAGGCAGCGGCCCTGTCCCCCTTTTGACGGCAGACCGCAGCCGTCAGAAGGAGCCCCAGAAGAAAAACCACTGTGGCGGTCCGGGACATGGGCAAAAAGGTTCCCGGCAGCCTTGCAAGCAGACCCGCAAGCCACACGCAAAGCTTCGAAAGCCAGCCGGCACAGAACAGGAAGGGCGCTGCCGCCGCCATGCCGAACACCGGCAGAAGGCTTACAAGCGCAGCAAGAAAGGCTGCGTACAGCAGGGCCATGCACGGCAGGGAAAGCAGAAGACCGGAAACAGGCGCCAGAAGGGAGACGCCTCCGAACACGAACACCTGCAGTGGCAGTGTAAACAGAATAGCCGCAAAGCTCATGCTGAGCATTGCCGCGACAGGCTTCAGGACCATGCAGATCCTTTCAAAGCCTTCCAATGGCCTTATGAGCCACCGGGATATGCGGTTTCCAAAAACCAGAATACCCAGGGTCGCGGACACGGAAAGGGCCAGCCCCAGATCTCCGCCGGAGAAGGGCTGTGCAAGGCAGATCACCAGAACCGCTATGCCCAGGGAGTTGATCCCGTCCGTCTCTCTTCCCATGGAGGCCGCCGCCAGCGCCAGCAGATACATAACGCCGCTTCTCACCGCGGAAGCGGGAAAGCAGATGACGCCGAGGAAGAGGACAAGACACAGCCCGGCAAGCAGATTCTGCAGCCACACCCTATGAGAAAGCCTGCGGAAAAGGAACAGCAGCAGACCGGCCAGCGCCGACATGTGCAGGCCGGAAATCACCAGAAGATGGGAAGCACCTATGGCCCTGAAATCATCCGTTATCCCACTGTCTATTTGGGACCGTTCTCCCAAAAGCAGCCCGCGGATCAGCCCGGAATAAGGCTGCGGCAGGCTTTTCTGAAACACTCTGCCAAGCTGCCGGCGCAGCTCGCAAAGGCCTTTGGAAATAGCATGCCCTTCCCCGGGCGTCACCAGAATATCCTCGCCGCCTGCAATGCTTCCCTTGATCGCAATGCCCTTCGCAAGATAAGAGCTTCTTCCGGAATAGAGCCCGCCGGAGCTGTCATAGGAAGACAGCCTGACGCTGCATTTGACGCAGTCATACGGGCTGCAGGAAAAGGGAACTTGCGCGGAGACCCGAACGGTAAAGCCCATTTCCCGCTCCAGCTCCCCCACCGTTACGCTTTCCACCCGGATCCTGTAATAATAGCGGTGATAGGCCTCCTCGGGATAGTCCAAAACCGTTCCGGAAATACAGACGGTCTGCCCGTTCAGGCTTTCGGCGGGAACCGTCTTTGTTTCCAGCTCCCACCGATAGCGTCCGATGCAGAGCGCCGCTGTCAGAAGCGCCAAGGCGCTCCAGAGAAAAACGGCAGAAAAGGCTTTCCGGCAGGGTATGCCGGAAAGCCTTCTCAAAAACCTCAGATCAAATTTTTTCAAAACAGCTTTCACTGCCAGCAGGAAAAGCATAAAAAGGCCTGCCCCGACCAAAATGATCCCGGCGGGCACAAGATCCTTTTCTTCCGCCACGGCGCAAAAGATCAGCGCGGCCAGAGCGGAGCCTCCAAGCAGGGCAAAGGGCCGTTTCATTTACTTGAAGAACAGGGGAAGGGGCTCAAGATAAATAATGTCTGTTCTGTCTTTGGCATCGCCTTCCGCCAGAACGCAGGCCTTGCCCACTACCTTTCCGCCGATGGAGTGAAGCAGCTCTTCTATTGCCGCCAGAGACTCGCCGGTGGAGATGACGTCGTCCACGATCAAAATGCGCTTTCCCTTCAGATTTTCCTGATCGGCCTTGGAAAGGAACAGCTTCTGCACGTGGTCGGTGGTGATCGACTTCACTTCCACATGGATGGGATCTTCCATATAGGCCTTTACGCCCTTACGGGCCACAACGTAATTCCGGCAGCCGATCCTGGCCATTTCATAGGCCAGCGGGATCCCCTTTGATTCGGCCGTTACGATAACGTCGTGCTCAGGGCATTTCTTCATCAGCTCCGCGGCAGTACGCTCCGTTATTTCCACATCACTGAACATCACGAAGCCGGCAATGTCCATATGCTCGTTGATCGGGCAGATGGGCAGTTCTCTTTCGCACCCGGCGATTTCCATCTTATAAACTTTTCCCATGATCTCCACGTCCTCCTTTTTATTTAGCGGGGCCTGTTTTCAGGCTTCCCGAACAGCTTCTCAATACGGCTCAAAGCAGATATCCAAATCTACGCTTCCCTGGATCCCGGGGATCTCCCCCTTGTCCGTATACTGCCACATCCGGAAATTATAATGCATGCTTGGGGCCTTTTGATATTCCGCATACCACAGGTCATAATCCTTCCACTGGCTCAGATCAAAGAATTCATATGCCTGATACTTATTTGTATACATCATCGGCGTAAGTCCGGCCTCCCTGATGCGGTTCGCAAAGGCCAGCGCGAACTTTGTCACCTGGTCCCCGGTGATGCCGGTCACCCTGTAATTTTCCGATTTGTCTCCGGGCGCGGGCGGCTCCCAGTCAAACACCACGGGGTACGCCAGCTTTTTCCCGTTCAAGGTATTGATCACAAAATCCGCTTCCGCTTCGGCCTCGGCCTCCGTTACGGCCTGAGAAAAGAAATAGGCTCCCACAAAAAGCCCGGCGCCGGTAGCGCCCGCGAAATTCTGCTCAAATTTCTCATCGATATTCAGGGTACCCTGAGTGCTGCCCCGCCAGCCCAGCCGCAAAATGGCAAAATCAATGCCGGCATCCTTTACGGCGTTCCAGTCCACGTCCCCCTGGAATTCAGAAACGTCCACGCCAAGTCTTGCGTCTCTGTCCTGATAGGTGATAATACCGCTTTCTTCCTTGAACTTACTTAAATCGTAATGGTTTTCGGGATAATCGAATTTGGGGACCAGCGTTTCGCCCTCGTAAATATCGTCTACCAAAAGCTCATTATCCGGCACCGAAACTCCATTGGGCTCGGTTTCACCGTGACTGCCGCTTTCCAGGGACAAAACCACGGCTCCCAATATCAAAAGAACGCCCAAAAGGCTTACAAGGATCGTAAAAAACAGTTTCTTCTTTTTTTCAGGCTCCAAAGCTTGCCCCTCCTCTCCTGAAAGCTTTCCGCTTTTCGGGTCTGTCAATATTCCTTCAGGGCCAGAGTGATCGGCACACTTTTGGAAATACCGGGCACAGAGCCTTCCTTGGTATACTGCCAAAGGCCGTAATCGTAATAAAAGCTGGGTACGGTGCGGAATTCCGCATACCACATATCATAGGCCGCGAGCCTGGAAAGATCCAGCTTTGTATAGCCCATGGTCTTGTCGCAGTAATAGCTGGCGTCATAGCCGGCCGCTTCTATCTTTTTGCAGAAGGTATCGATGAACCCGGTGACCTGTTCTCCGTTGCAGCGCACGGTGCGCCTGCTTTCATCCAAGCTGCCGTCTTCCTTCGTGTCATATTCCCAATAGAACGCCACAGGATAGGTCACGGTATAGCCGCGGATCCTCTCCAGAACAAAGGCCGCTTCCTCATCTGCCTCCGCGTCAGTCACCGCCTTGGAATAGAAATAAACGCCTACGGGCAGGCCGGCGTCCAGAGCGCCCTGAATATTGGTCTCAAAGTTTTCGTCCGCCACTAAAGTGCCCTGGTCGTATTTGCGGTGCCCCACCCGGATCATGGCGAAATCCACGCCGTTCTGGGCAACCTGCTCCCAATCGATCTCCCCGGTCTTGCTGCTGACGTTGATCCCCACGGCGGAGGGTCCGCCCTCATAGGTCACAACGCCCCTCTTCTCGGAAAACTGGTCCGGGGCATACTGGCTCAGGGGAATGTTGAAATTGGGGATGGTCATGTTGCCCTCGTAGAGGTCGTTTACCACAAGCTCTCCGCCGGAATTGGATACAAGCTCCACCGGGCTGGTACGGGGGCCCTGCAGAAGGATCACGACGGAAATCAGAACGACAACAACGATCAAAAAGCAAAGAACGCCGAGAAATATCTTTCGTTTCTTCATAAGCTCCATACTGAAAATTTCCTTTCCGATCTATTGACCTGTCAAGCAGGAAAGCCCTGCGGAAAACTTCTCTGATAAAAACAGAACGCATTCTTCAGAATATTATACAGGGAATTTGTCGAAAACGCAAGAATTACCGCAGAAATCCCGAAAATTTACTGCCGCGGGGAAAATAACCTGCTTGCCGCGACAGCGTTTTTTGTGTACAATAGGATGAAAGGGCTGCTCAGGGAGGGCAGTTACGTGCGAAAAAGGAGAACTTTATGGAGATCAGAGCTATCGGCGCCGCGGAAACAAAAGCCCTGTACGATTCCCGCCTGCAGGAGGATTTTCCCCCAGACGAGCTTCGCCCCTATTCCAGCATGCGCCGTTTGCAGGAAGAGGGCCTGTATCACTGCTTCATCTGCAGTGAGGGAGAAGACGTGCTGGGCTACGCTTTTTTCCTTGTGTTCAATGGGTATGCCCTTCTCGACTATTACGCTGTTTCCCGAGCCTGCCGCGGCCAGGGGATCGGCACAAAATTCCTTTCCGGGCTGAAAAGGGCCGTAAAGGCGCTTCCTACCGCTTTCGTTCTCATTGAAGCCGAAAGCATGGAGGGGGCCGAAACAGAGGCCCAGCGGGAGGAGCGGGCCAGACGGTTCCGTTTTTATGAAGGCTGCGGCTGCAGAAAAACCAACGTGTATTCCCTGCTGTTCGGCGTGGAATACCGGATTCTACTTTTCCCCGTTTCCGCGTCTCCGGAAGACCGGGAGGTCCTTTCGGCGCTGGAAAATCTATACGGGAAAATGCTTCCCTCTGTCGAAGAAACGACGGGCCCGCTGGACCGCGAAAAGATCTGCCGATGCTTTACGCGGCATGAAAAGAAGCCGAGGGAATATGAGCGGGAGCTTGGCAGGGCTATCACCTATCTGAATCAGAGCCGCAAGCGCTTTATGGGAGAACGCCTTCGGGAATACGGGTTTTCCGGAGCCATGTACTCCATCCTGCTCCATGTGAACCGCCACCCCGGCACCACTCAGGACAACATCGCCACCTATATGTATATTGATAAAAGCAATGTGGCAAGGCGCATCAAGCAGCTGGAAGAGCTGGGCTATATCCGCCGGGAGGTAGACGCGGCGGACCGCCGCCAGAACAATCTGTATCTCACGGAAAGCGGCGCGACCCTTGTTCCCGTCATCAGAGAATATCTTTCTCAGTGGGTACGGAACGTTACAAAAAGCCTTTCCGGGGAGGAAAGGGAACGGCTCCTTGAGCTTCTGCTCAAGATCATAGAAGGAGAAAAGGCTTCCTGAACAGGGAAGCTTTTTTCCTCTTTCCTTTTTCGACTCTTTTTGCTATACTTAACGGGCAACATATTATATTAATCGGAGGAACGCTATGTCAGAAGCCGCCAGACCCCAGAACAAAATGGGCACTGCTAAAATGCTGCCCCTCATTTTTTCCATGGCCCTGCCAGCCATGTTTTCCATGCTGGTACAGGCTCTGTATAACGGCGTAGACAGCTATTACGTTTCCCAGTACAGCCAGAAAGCGCTTTCGGCCATTTCCCTTGCCTTCCCCATTCAGAACCTGGAGATCGCCTTTGCCGTCGGCACCGCCGTAGGCGTAACGTCCCTGATCTCCCGGCGGCTTGGCCAGGGGCGCAGGGAAGACGCGGAATCAGCGGCGGTCCACGGCCTGCTGCTGTGCGCCGCCACCGCGGTGCTGTTTGCCCTTTACGGCGCTTTCTTCACCACACCCTATTTCCGCATGTTTGAATCTGATCCCGAGATCATTCAGATGGGCGACCAGTACATTTCCATCTGCTGTATTTTTTCCTTCGGCTGCTTTATTTCGGTCATGCTGGAAAAGATCCTGCAGGGCACCGGAAACATGATCTGGCCCATGATCTTCCAGCTTGTGGGCGCGGTGACCAATATCCTGCTGGATCCCGTGTTTATCTTCGGATGGTTCGGGCTCCCGGCCATGGGCGTTTCCGGCGCGGCGGTGGCCACGGTGGCCGGCCAGATCGCCTCTATGATACTGTGCATCATCGTGATGGTATTCGGGAAGCACGAAATACGGATCCGCTTCAGGGGATTCCGCCTGAAGCTTCGCACCGTTTGGGATATTTACGCGGTGGGTCTGCCCGCCATTGTCATGCAGGCGATCAGCACCGTTATGAACATGGGAATGAACGGCATCCTCACAGGCTTTTCCACAGAAGCCTATACGGTGCTGGGTCTTTACTACAAGCTGCAGTCCTTTGTATTTATGCCTGTGTTCGGCCTTACCCAGGGGCTTTTGCCCATCATGGGCTACAATTACGGAGCCAAAAACAAAAAGCGGCTTTTGTCCGCCCTGAAGCAGGGCTGCCTGATCGCCCTTTCCATCATGGCCCTTGGCATGGCGCTGTTCCTTCTGCTGCCGGACAAGCTTCTCGGGATCTTTAATTCCTCAGAAAAGATGCTTGAGATCGGCATTCCCGCCTTGCGGATCATCTGCACATGCTTCCTGTTCGCCGCCCTCGGCATCGTTTCCTCCACTCTGTTCCAGGCGGTAAACAGAGGCACCTACAGCCTGATCGTTTCCCTGATGCGCCAGCTCATTATCCTGCTTCCCGCCGCCTGGGTCCTTGCCTTGGCTACCCACAACGTAACCGCCGTATGGTGGGCCTTCCCCATTGCGGAAACTGTTTCCCTTATCACGAGCATCATCTTCTACCTGCGCTTGTACCGGCAGGAGCTGAAAGATCTGTAAAAAAGCAACAGTTCCCTTTTTCCAGCATATATGTTGGTGTCCGCTCAGTATCAAAAGCCCGGCTTTTTAAGCCGCTTTCAAGGAGGAAACTATGGAAAGGATCTTTACTTCAGTCGATCAGCTGATCGGCGGCACACCCCTTCTGGAGCTTTGCCGCCTGGAACGCATTCACGACCTCAAGGCAAGGCTTCTTGTCAAGCTGGAATATCTGAATCCCGCCGGGTCCGCCAAGGACCGTGTGGCGAAGGCCATGATAGACGACGCGGAGCAAAAGGGTATTTTGCAGGAAGGTTCGGTCATCATTGAACCTACCTCCGGCAATACGGGCATAGGCCTTGCAAGTGTCGCCGCCGCCCGGGGATACCGGGTCGTGATCGTGATGCCCGATACCATGAGCATGGAACGCCGCCTGCTGATGACGGCCTATGGCGCAGAGCTCGTTCTGACAGAGGGCGCCAAGGGCATGGCCGGGGCCATCGAAAAGGCGGAGCAGCTCCAAAAAGAGATCCCGCACAGCTTTGTGGCAGGGCAGTTTGTAAATCCCGCCAACCCCGCCGCCCACCGCGCCTCCACCGGACCTGAGATCTGGCAGGACACCGACGGAAAGATGGACATTTTCGTGGCCGGCGTTGGCACCGGCGGCACCATCACCGGCGTGGGAAGCTACCTGAAGGAAAAGAATCCCTCCGTAAAAGTAGTCGCTGTTGAGCCTGCTGATTCCCCCGTGCTCAGCGGCGGAAAGGCAGGCCCTCATCCGCTGCAGGGCATCGGCGCGGGCTTTGTTCCCCAGGTGCTCAATACCTCGGTTTACGATGAAGTCATCACCGTAACAGGCGAAGACGCTTACAGGACGGGCAGGGAGCTTGGCGCAAAGGAAGGTGTTCTTGTGGGAATTTCCTCCGGCGCAGCCCTTTGGGCCGCCATGGAGCTTGCAAAACGACCGGAAAGCCTGGGGAAAACCATTGTAGCCCTGCTTCCCGATACAGGCGACCGCTACCTTACCACCCCCATGTTCTCAGAATGACAGGGGAAGCATTTCCCATTGCCCCGCTCCTTTCCTTTCCCGAAAGCTAACCCCTCAAGGGGAGGGGAACCGCCGTTAGGCGGTGGAAGGGATTGCCACACGTAGGAAACAACATAGAACCACTGGGTTCTTATCCCCTCAGTCAGCTTCGCTGACAGCGAAAGCTGCTCGAAGAGCAGATTTTCCCCTTCAACTCTTACGAGCAAGGGGAGCCTAAGTGCAATCTTTCTCTTTGCTTTTTCTTCATTGCGCCGAAGGCGCAACCATCATCCAGCATCTAGTATCTAGAATCCAACAACTAACGACTAATGACTAATGACTAAAGGGCCGAAAGCATTTTGCTTTCGGCCCTCGATTTTTTGCTTCTATTCTTCTGTGGGGAAAGGCGGCCAGCCCATGGTTTTTTTGCCCAGCATATGGAAATGGAGATGCTGTACGCTCTGCATGCCGTCCTTGCCGCAGTTGTTGACAATGCGGAACCCGTTTTCAAGCCCCAGTTCACCGGCAAGCTTCGCGGCCACTTCAAAGATGTGGGCCACTACTCCGCTGTTTTCCGAGGTGATCTCCTTGGCAGAAGCAATGTGCTGCTTGGGAATGAGCAGCACATGCACCGGGGCCTGGGGGTCCAGATCGTAAAAGGCCAAAACGGTTTCGTCTTCGTACACTTTATTGGAAGGGATCTCTCCCGCCGCTATTTTACAGAAAATGCAGTCTTCCATGCTACACGCTCCTTTTTCATTCGGTTCGTATCTGCCGATTTTTTGGAAATCGAACCTTTCATTATTGCTTTTGCTCCTTCGCCAAGTTGGGACACGTGATGATCCACGTAAAGCCGAACCGATCCCTTGTGATGGAACCGCAGCCGCTGTCGTCCGGCTTCGGGTGAGGTGCTAATGGTGAAAGAACCCTGCCGCCCTCTGCCAATACAGAAACGGTACGCAGTGCCTCTGCTTCGGAATCCATATGGATCATCAGCTTGACATCTGCGTTGGTTTTTGTACCGTCAAATGCATCCCCTGCCGCCATACGTGTACTGCCCAGCAGGAACTCCACGTGCATGACCTTTCCGATCCATTCCGGAGGCACGTCTCCGGCGCTTTCGGACCAGCGGGACAAAAACAGTATCTCTCCGCCAAAGGTTTCTATATAGGTATGAACAGCTTTCTCACAATTCCCCTGAAAGGAAAGGTAAGGGATGACCTCAATTTTGTGTTCTTTCATGCCACACACTCCTTTTTGGCCGCGAGGCACTTATTTTCCTAGCTGAGCCTGTACCAGAGAGGGCACCGCCGCCAAAGCTTCGTCCAGCTTGGTCTGATCCTTCGCGCCAGCCATGGCGAAATCGGGCTTTCCGCCGCCGTTTCCACCGGTGATCATGGCGACCTCCTTGACCAGCACGCCGGCCTTCAGGCCCATGTCCTGCGCCGCCTTGCTGCACACAGCCGCCAGAGAAGCTTTTCCGCCGCTTACGCCTGCCAGCACCGCCGCCACCGGCTCAGAACGCTCCTTCACCTTATCGCACAGGGCTCTGAGGGCGTTGCCGTCCATACCGGAAAGCAGGGCAAACATCACCTTGACGCCGGAGATCTCCTGGGCGTTTTGGAAAATGCTTTCCATATTGGCGGAGGCCATTTTCGCGTTCAGCGCCTCAATGGTCTTTTCCTTTTCCTTCAGCTCCGCCATGACCTGCTTTGCCCGGACGGAAAGCTCCGCCGGGTTCTGCGCCTTCATGACCTGGGCGGTTTCCTGAAGGGAAAGGCTTTGGGCCGCCATCACGGCAAGAACCCCGGCCCCGGTAACGCCCTCAATCCTGCGCACACCGGCGGCAACAGAGGATTCCGAAACGATCTTGAACAGCCCCAGCCGGGAGGTGTTATCCATATGGGTGCCGCCGCAGAATTCCTTGGAGAAGCCGTCCTCCACGGAGACCACCCGCACCACATCGCCGTATTTCTCGCCAAACAGGGCCATTGCCCCGCTCTTTTTCGCTTCCTCGATGGGCATTTCCACCATGGTGACGGGAACCGCCTTGAGGATCTCGTCGT
>CAZNZS010000037.1:0-21140 GCA_964577585.1 uncultured Acutalibacter sp. | reverse complement strand
CCAAACGGAGCAGCCGTGAATTAGCAGTTAGAATTTAGTTATTAGTCGTTAGAAAGGGCAGCTGGTCACCAGTGGCGACCAGCTCCGTTCTCGTTTACACTCGGTCGGTGATGGGGTTGACCTTAATGCCCTACATCCAGCATCTAGCATCCAACCTTGTGCCCGTAATCAAATTCACAGGCGTTCAAAAAGCTCATGGCCATCAAGGTAGCCCCGATCTGATTGGGGTGGATCCTGTCCCAGGCGATGTTGCCCGAATAACGGACATGGCAGAAATCCTCATACAGCTTCTGAAAATCCACAAAGATGCAGCCGTATTTCTCCGCCAGCCTCCGGCAGATCTCCACATACTCATCCATTCTGGCCCGCATTTTGTCTTCCCTGTTCGGCTCGATGATGTAGGGAGACAACAGAAAGATTCCTTTCACCTTCTGCTTTTTCAGGCGTTCCAGCATCTTTGTAAGATTTTTTTCGTATTCGTCGGGCAAAACATGGCAGTCCGGCATGGCCGGACAGTCAAACTGCCGCCAGACGTCGTTGATGCCGATACAGATAGAGACCCAGTCAGGGTTCAAGTCGCATACGTCCCGCTGAAAGCGTTCCAGCAGATCCCTGCTGGTATTCCCGGATATTCCGGCGTTTGTCACCCGAATTCGAAGCTCCGGGTAAACCGCCGTCAAGAGGTTTTCCACAACACGGACATAGCTGCGGCCCAGATTGTCGAACAGTCCTTCTCCCACCGGCTGAGCGCTTTCCATATCGGTCACGGAATCGCCGGCAAACACGATTCGGTCAAGATCTTCAAACAGCATACTGCTTCCTCCCATATGTCACAATTTTAATTTTGTCCAGTTCCCTTTTCGGAACCGTACAAATGTCATGGTAAAGCGCACGATCTGGTCACAGAAGGTGCCGAGCCACGCGCCGGTAAGCCCCAGGCCAGCGGGATAACATAAGAGCCAGCTCATGCCGGGGCGGATGATGGTCACGCTGATCAGGGAAACAAAGGCGGTAAATTTCGTATCCCCCGCGCCGCGAAGGCAGCCGAAAAGCACCACCTGCTCTATCTGCAGGAAAAGCATGACGCTCAGGATTCGCATAATGATAACGCCGTAATCCAGTATGGGCTGCTCCGTGGAAAACAGGCCGAAAAT
Organism: uncultured Acutalibacter sp.; assembly: GCA_964577585.1. GTDB lineage: Bacteria > Bacillota > Clostridia > Oscillospirales > Acutalibacteraceae > Acutalibacter. Next base: position 19,986 of record CAZNZS010000037.1, on the reverse strand, counting down.
GCCGCGTCCGAAGAAAAAGTAAACAGAGGAGATCACGCAGGCGCAGATAAGGCCTACCTTCTGGCAGACATTGCCATATATCTTTGCCATATCCGGACGATTTCGTCCAAGGCTTTGCCCGATCAGAGTCACGGAGGCCACGGAAAGGCCGTCTCCCAGGGAAAAGGACATGCTCATAAGGCTCATGCCGATCTGGTGGGCCGCAAGTTCCGTGGTGCCCAAATGCGCCACAGTCATGGAAAAAAGCAGGAAGCCTACCCGCAGGCAGATCTGCTCGATAAAGGCGCTTGTTCCCACATTCAAAAGGGAACGGGTGCTCGCCTTGTCGGCGATCCACCCCTTTACGGAGCCGAGATAAATAAATCCGTCCTTGTGCAGAACGGAGCGAACGCTTAAGGCGCAGGCACACATAGTGCCGAGCACGGTGGCAATGGCCGCGCCCCGGGTCCCCAGAGCCGGAAATCCGAAATTGCCTCCGATCAGCAGATAGTTGAACACCACGTTAACGCCGTTGGAGATCAGATTAGTGGTCATGGCGATTCTGGTGTTTCCCGCCCCCCTCTGCGCCGCGTTCAAAACGAGAGACACAGTAGAAAAAACAAGACCGCCCATAATGATCTGAAGATACTCTGTGGCGTACTCATGGGTATCGGGCTGCGATCCCACCATTTTCACAATAGGACTGGCAAAAACAACAAACACCGCGCTGATCAGGGCCGTCAGCAGCACAGTCCCCAGAAGGAGCATCCGCACGATCCTGTTGGCGCTTTCCCTGTTCCCCTCGCCCTTTCTCCTTGCCACAATGGCGGACACGGCGATATTCAGAGAAAGAAAAACGGCAAGCCCTATGAATTTCGGCTGCGTGGTAAGCCCCACAGCGGCAATGGCGTAAGAGCCCATGGTTCCCACCATAATGGTATCCACCATACCGGTAAGAGATACAAAGAAAGACTCCAGAACCGAAGGCCATGCAACCTGCAGCGTATCTTTAATGATTTGTCTGTCAGAGGGTATCTCCCCTGTTTCCATGCCCTTGCATACCTTTTGGGCGTTTACAAACCCCAAGCCGTCTCACCCCCGGCAAACAGTTGTGTTTTCAACTATTATAACAGGGCGCGGTGGGAAAGTCAAATACTGGAAAAAGGCGGGAAACTCAGGACTTGACGACGTTGCTGGAATCGATCACTTCCTGCTGTCTTTCATCTCTTATCTCCACGCGCATATCGGCCTCGCGCAGAAGCTCCGGGGATATGTCCGGGAAATAGACGATCACGTCGTAATTACGGCCCACCGCCCGGTCTTCCCGCACCTGCACCCCATCTGAGGTATCTCCTTCCCCGTTATCCGTTTGATACACGGCCATATCGTAATTGTCGGTGCCGATATGATAAAGCTGTTCAGGCTCGACGGGAAGAGCAAATTGTTCCCGATAATAAAGGGGAACATGAATATACTCCGTATCCCCAATCCAAACCACGGCCACGGCCGGGAGATCTGAATCGACATCGCTGTTGACCCCGAATCTCAGCAGAGGCTGCTGATTTGAGCCCTGCTCTGTCCGGCCACTCCCGTCATTTCCGTGCTCATAGTAATTTGCGCTTTCCATTCTGAAATTCATATGACCGCCCAATCCTGTATTGTACAGGGCTGCGAATTCCGAAAGCGGCATAGTTTGTACACCGGAATCAATCAGACCCTGCGGGATGCTGTCCGCGTCCACAACGCTCTGCCTTTCGAGATTTATGTCATAGGCCTTTATGGCAGATTGGGGACCGGAACCTCCCAGGATAACAAGGGTATATTTCGCATGGCTGTCATCCAGCAAAAATCCCAGAGAGAAAAGGGCATCGTCATACCATGTAAACCACATTGTATTGCCGTCATAATGTCCCAGGGGGCAGTTTACGATCATATTCTCTCCGGCCCACAGCTGAAACTCCATGGGAGGCGGATCGGAATACATCTTATTTTTCAGTTGCGGCATAAACAGTGTTATTTCCGACAGGCCGGAAACGATATTATGCGCGAAGGGGATCGGATCCTCTTCTTTCTCCAGATCTCCAATGTTGAAATCCACCTTAAGGGAGCCCAGCTTGATATCAGGTGCTCTGCCGGCTTCGGAGCCGCGCTCCTCTATCGCGCCGTACAGAGCGTCTATCACAAGCGTTCCGCCGACGACCATATCTGTCTCCGGAAAGTTTTCGACAGTGACAGAACATTTATAATGGTCCCCGGATGCCCCGAAAAAAGCCTCGCCGGAAATCTTCAGGGACTGCCCTCCATATGTGACCCTTACGGGAGCTTCCGCATATGTTCCGGCCTCGCTCCATCTATTGGAAAACCAGCTTGCGGACGATAGTTCACTGTCGTCTGTATAAAGGCTGAGCGAAAGGATCAGATTGCCGTTATAAATAAACGCGCTGTCTACTGAAAGTCTTGCCCTTTGCTCCGTGAAATCAGATTCGCTCTCTACAGGCTGTGACACTTCACGGCGGGGCCTTATAGCCTGATTCCATGTTTGAAACACGCCCCCCATTCCCGGCAGGCTCTCGGCGAGATCCGGGCGAAGCACGTTCAGCGAAACAAGAAATACCAGCACAAGCGCCGCCAGAGAAAACGCGGCGCGCACAGCTATGCCGGGCCAGCTTCTGCGGGGAGCCTCTTCAAAGTCGATGATCACTCCGGTGTTGTCAGAAACCTTATCGCTGTCCCGGTACCGATGTCCCTTCTTTTCTGTGTCACTTTCGGGCTTAGCTATCTCTGTAAGCTCTTCGCGCTCCGGCAGCCGCCTGAGGATCTCGTCAAAGCGCGCGTTTGCCTTGGGCGTGAGCTTTGCGTAAGGCAATTCCTCCCGAAGCTTCTTTTGAAATCTAAGGCTTTTCATTGGCTCCCCTCCTTTCATACAGTGTTTTAAACCGCTTTCTTCCACGGCTCAGCCGCATCCGCACAGCTTCCTGGGAAAGATTTACGATCCTTGCGATATCCGCCACAGACAGATCCTCCAGATAAAACAGCTGCAGCAAAAGCCGGTCGCCCTCCGACAGCTCCGAAAGCGTTTCCCGCACATCCATTGCCGTATCCAGCTTTCCTCCCGGATCCTCGGCCTCCTGTTGCACCGTTTCAACGTCTTCTATGGAAAATTCCCTGACAGTGCCCCGGAATCGGGAATTGCACTTATTGATCAGGATCCGTGTCATCCACGTCTTAAAATATCTGGGCTCTCGCAGGGTATCAAGCTTCTCCCAAACTGTAAGAAGGGTGTCCTGGATCACGTCCATTGCGTCATTCTCGTTGTGGGTGATGGCCATTGCCGTTGCGTACAGCGTTTGCCGGTAAGCTCCAATCAATTCCGTAAATGCCTCTTTATCTCCTTTTCCCGCCGCTTTTACCAAAGCGGCGGTCCTTCCCCCAAAAGCTATGGCCCCTCACCTCCTTGCTTTCCATACTAACAGACGCGGAAAAGCTCCAAAAAGTAACAGAAATTCTCAAAATAGTCAGAACGGCAACGCCGGCAATTAGTTGTCAGTCTTTGGTAATTAGTTTTTTGGGCCATACCTTCTGCCCTTCTCTCTATCATCTTGAGCCTCCCCCTACTGTCATTTGCTGAGAAATAGCAATGCAAGCATTGCTATGCGAAAAATCTCGCTCTTTAGTTGTAGCTGTTAGTAATTAGTCGTTAGACGCACCCGCCCTTTCTTGGCTCTCCCTTTGGGAGAGCTGTCATGCGTCAGCATGACTGAGAGGGTGCCCTTGCCCTTCCTTGCCTCCCCTGAAAGGGGAGGGGGACCGCCGAATGGCGGTGGAGGGGTTCAGGCACCCCTTGTTTTACAAGGGGTGAGCGTGTCCAGAAAGCTATAGCTTTCTTGGGACCTACAAGCTGCGAACCGACCGAGTCGAAGACGAGACTCGGTGGAGGGGTTCAGGCTCCCCTTGATTTCAAGGGGAGCTGTCACGGCATAGCCGTGACTGAGGGGATGCCCTTGCCCTTTCTAACATCTAACGTCTAATATCTAACATCTAGTCTGTGGGGGTGTCCTCAACTCCCTTTCTAACAACTAAAAACTAACACCTGACAACTATAAGCGAAAAGCTTCCCGTCAAAGGCAGGGAAGCTCCGAAAAAACCTGGGCACTCACTAAGTTCCTGCTTTCCGTTCTCATTGTGTGCGGGTATTGATCACTTTTTGCTTTACCTTCGAAAACACGATGCGCTGGCTGCTGTAAAGCCCGTAATAACCGGAAAGCACAAAGGCCACTACGATGGAGATGACAAACGGGGTAAGCTCCAGTGTGCCAAATAGCTCAATGGCCATGAATACGGAGGCAATTGGGCAGTTTACCACAGAACAGAACAGCGCCACCATACAAAGCGCGGCGGAAAATCCTGCCGGAAGCCCTAAAAGCGGACCTACAGCACATCCCAGAGTCGCCCCGATAAACAGCGTGGGCACGATCTCCCCGCCCCGGTATCCAACGCCCACACAAAGAGCTGTCAGCAAAAGCTTTATCAGAAAAGCCTCCGGTCTTCCACTGCCGGCTACCGCCGCGGAGATCACATTGGTTCCCGCACCGTTATAATCGTAAAGCCCGAACAGCGCGGTGAGCACTGCCATCAGCAGGCCCCCCGCCGCAATGCGGAGATAAGAATTCTTGATCAGCTTTTCCGTCAGATGGCCCGCACCGTGAACACACACGCAGAAAAGGATCCCTACGGCAGCGCACACAGCGCCCAGCACAGCAGCCTGTCCCGCAAGCAGCGGAGAAAGCGCCGGAAGCTCCCCGCTGATGGAAAAGGCCATGGGTGCAACGCCCAGTCCCCGCGTCACAAAAACAGCCGCGTAAGCGGAAAGGGCGCCGGGCAGCAGCGCGTTGTAGCTTACGCTGCCCACGGCAATGACCTCCAGCACAAATACGGTGGCAGTCAGGGGCGTTCCGAACAAAGCGGAAAAACAGGCTGCCATGCCGCACATGGAAAGAACCTTTACATCGTCCTCGTCAAAGCGGAAAAGCTCACCGAAATTATGGCCGATGCTTCCTCCAAGCTGCAGGGCCGCTCCCTCTCTTCCCACGGAAGCGCCGAACAGATGAGAAAGGGTCGTACCCGCGAAGATCAGGGGTGCCAGCAGGATGGGAATATGCTCATTTGTCGTCACAGATTCTATGATGAGGTTCGTCCCCGCGCTGAAGCTTACCTTACACAGCCTGTAAAGCAGCAGTGTCAAAACGCCTGCAAAAGGTAAAATCCAAACAAGCCAAGGCGTCTCCATACGGACCTCCGTCACCAGATCTATGGTTTTGTGGAAGCCCGCGCCCACCAGGCCGCAAATGCTTCCCAACACACCAGCTGCCAGGCTCCATTTCAAAAACGCCAGCAAATAGCCTGCTGCCGATTTTGCAAAGGCCACAGCTTTCACTTTTCTTTCCCGGTTCAAGGTTTTTCCCCCTTTTTCATAAAACAGAGTTGATTATACTCCTTTCCGGAAAACCGCGCAAGCCAAAGCCGTCAACTTTTCACGATATAGTTATTAGCTATCAGCCGTTAGTTGTCAGACAATGGCAAGAAGAAATGTGAGAGCCAAGTAAGGGTTTCAGACGTCTGGTATCCTTTCTAAACGACTAATACCCAAAAACTAACCACTGATTTTCCCTTACTCCTGCTCTCTGTGCAGCAGGAAATTCCGATATTGCCCTGGGGTGGTGCCCATGATCCGCTTGAATACCCGGTAGAAATTCCGCACGTCGGGAAATCCTACCTCCGGAGCCAGCTGCTCAAAGCTGCGGCTGGGGTCGTAAAGCATCAATTCCAGAATTTTCTGGATCCGGTACCGGTTGAGATATTCGGAAAAGCTCATTCCCATTTCGCTGTGGAATAGCCGGCCTGCATAATCGGGAGTAAGGCCCACGTGGGAGGCCAGGTATTCCAGCGTCAGATCCTCGTGAAAGCGCAGGCCGGTCAGGTCCAGAATTTCCCGGATATACCGGTTTTCACAGGGGTATCGTTTCCTGCCCTGAGGGTCCGGGACAAGAATATCAAAGCAGATTTCAAACAAAACGTTCCGCGCGGCTTTTTTACCCTGTGCAGAGGAAGCAATCTCCGTTTCGTCCAAGCTGGAGCAGTCGAGAAAGCAGTGGGCGGTCAAAGCGGCGCGCACCGCCTTTTCGTAAAGAGTGAAGAGCCTGCTCCACCGGTGCATATCCCCGGAAGCGGTTCCGGAAACCAACTCAGAAAAATCATTTTCCAGGCGGTCCAGAAGCTCTTGCTTTCGCTCCGGATCGCAGAGCAGTACAAAAGCCGGAAGCTGCTGCAGCTGTATGGCCTGCCCGATCAGACCCTGCTTCCGGTAAGGCAGAAAGTCCTCGGTTGAAATCAGACGGCCCCGGCGGAAGAGCATTTCTGTTACCACCAGAAGTTTCGGCGGCTTTCCGGGCCACGGAACGGCGCCCTCAGGGCATTGACCGGAAAAGCATTTTGCAAGAGAATCTTCCAGATTTACCTGTTGGGTCTTGGCGCGCTCTTCAATTTTATAGGCTACCTTGTCCAGTACCTTTTGAAGCTCTTCGCGGTCTACCGGCTTTAAAAGATACTCCTCCACATTCAGCCGTAAGGCGGTACGGGCATACTCGAATTCAGAATAACCGGAAAGAATGCAGAAGTTTTCGCACAGCTTTCGTTCCTTGGCTTCCCGGATCAGCTCAAGCCCCGACATGCTCTGCATGGTAATATCGGTCAGCAGCAGGTCTGTCGGGAAGTTTTCCATTTGCTTCAGCGCTTCTTCGCCGGAATAAGCTGCAGTCACTTCGTCAAAAGGAGTTTCTAACCTTTTCACAATGCGCAGGATCCCCTGAGCGACCCGCTCTTCATCATCCACGATCAGACATTTCATTTGGAAGCTCCTCCCCTCTCGGTTCTTTTGGGTCCCAGGTAAGGACCACCCGCAGCCCAGAATCCAGCGGCTGCAGCTCCATCTCAAAGCTTTGCGGATAGAGCCAGCGCATTCGGTTATTGATGCTGTCCAGTCCAATGCCAGTTCCGGTGGAAAGCTCATTCAGGGCTTTTCCGGCCTTCAGCTGGGAATTGATTTGTTCCAGCTTGTCCTCCGGCAGCGCCTTTCCTGTGTTTTCTACAGAGATCCGGATCTTTCCTTCCCAAAAGAGTACCTGTACGGTTACGAATAGTATCCGTTCGGGCTTTTCCATGCCGTATTTTATGGCGTTTTCCACCAAAGGCTGAATGATAAACTGCGGGCAGCTGAAGGAATACAGTTCTTCGGGGCAGGAGAGCTCGTATTCCAGCCAACGTTCCCAGCGCAGCTTCTGGATCTTCAGGTACTGGGCTACCAGATCCATCTCATCGTACAAGGTCACCTCGCCGGTACGGAAGGAAAAGGAATACCGCAGAAGCCGGCTTAAGGAAACGATCATTTCAGCGCTTTCCTCATCACCATGTTCATCGGCAAGCATCCGGATGTTTTCCAGACTGTTGAAAATAAAATGAGGATCAATCTGTGCCTGCAGGACCTTGTATTTCATTTCGCTTTGCCGCAGCTGTTCCAGCTTGATCTGACTGACAAGCTGGCTATTGTTTTCCAGCATTTCGTTAAACTGTTGGATCAGCTGGCTGAATTCGTCGTGCCCCTGATCCGTATAAGGCGGCGGCGCGGCCGGGTAGGAAGCGGATATGTGATCGGTAAAGGCCTTGATCCGGCGAGAAAGGCGGGAGACCCAGAGAAAGTAAAGAACGCTGGAGCTCAGGATGAAGATGATAGAGGCGAGGGCGGTCAGGGTCACAGGATTTACGGAATGCTTTATGGAATGGCCTGCCGCCCGGTCTATGCAGACCGCCAGGGGAAGGCCGGAGAATTCAAAATCCAAAGCAGTTTCCGGAGAAAGCTCCTCTGCTTCTGCCAAAACCAGGCTACCGCTGTCCGATATCAGATAGGGAACGTCATCATAGACGGCATAAACCGGACTGTTTAAAGCGGCGGAAAGGTTTTGTATTTTTTCTGTGAACAATGTGGGAGAACAGCAAATTTCCAGGATCCCCAGGGAATACGTCAGGTTGCGGTTCATGATGGTCCGCCGGAAAATGAACTGGCCGGAATTCATTTTTTCTTCGTACCGCCAGTATCCCTGAGAAGTTTTTTTGTCCAGCTCGTAATCTCCAAGAGCGTCTATGCTGTATAGATAGCGTCCCATTTTCAGACGGTCCTCCCGCATCATGTAGACCTTGATGGAGTCCACATGGGGGGAGTACTGCTCAATGGAACTGAACATGGTAGAGTATTCCTTCAGGTAGGATACCAGCTGTTCCGCCGTGGTTTTCTGCTCCCCGTCCAGAAACTGCAGAAAGCTGTTACTTTGGTAGATTTGCTGATACATCGATTCGCACAGGTGAAAATCATCTTCCACGTCTTTGCAGTACTGAGAAAGCACGTTCAGAATAAAGGCTTCCTGCTCCTTAGCATAGTACCGGTAATTGATAAAGGAATAAATTCCCGTTACCAACAGGCATGGAAGCAAGGAGAGCGCCAGAAACCCGACCGTCATTTTCCACCGCAGCTTTGTGCGGATCTGCTCGCTCAGTCTCATCGCCTGTGCCTCCTTTTTGAAAACAGGCCCATTATAGGGCTTCTTTTTTTGCTTGTCAACTTCAAGGTCAGGGGTAAAGCCGGGCAGTCGGTGCAGACCCAAAAGGCAAAAGCACGAATTTTGACAGGAAACGTACAGGATCCTGTCATTTCGTCAAGCAAAACCAAGTGCTAAAATAGAATAAAAATTTGAATCAAAGAAGGGAAATTTGTGCAAAAGGGAACAGCTTGGAAAAAGATCCGCCGCCACGGCTCCTTACATATCATTTTGCTTTTGGGAATGGCATTTCTGGTTGTGTTTTCTTACATTCCCATGGTGGGGATCCTGATCTCCTTTAAGCAGTACAAGCTTTCATCGGGCCTGATGGGCTTTTTTACCAGTGATTGGGTGGGGCTGAAATGGTTTGCGGAATTCTTTTCCAATCCCAAGGCCTTTGTCGTCATTCGCAATACGCTGGCGCTTTCCCTGCTAAAGCTGTTTGTGGGCTTTCCGGTGCCCATCCTGTTTGCTCTGATGCTCAACGAGATCCGTTCCGGCAAATTTAAGCGCCTGGTGCAAACGGCAAGCTACCTGCCCCACTTTATTTCCTGGGTCGTTGTTTCCAGCCTGTGCTACACTATGTTCAGCTCTGTAAACGGCCTGTTCAGCGAGCTTCTTATGAACCTTGGAGTGATCGATGAAGGGCTTACGGTGTTGATCGATGGCAATCAGTATTGGGGGCTGGCTTTGGGCACGGAGCTTTGGAAGGAAACCGGCTGGAACGCCATTATCTATATTGCGGCTATTTCCGGGATCGATACGGCCCTTTATGAAGCGGCGGAGATCGATGGGGCTTCCCGGCTGCAGCGGATCTGGCATGTAACGCTGCCCTGCATCAAAGGGACCGTTATCCTTTTATTTATTCTTTCTCTGGGCGGCTTGGTAGGGGGAAACCTGGAACAGTCACTGCTGCTGGGAAATGACTTCAACAGGAATTACTCAGAGATCATCAATTCCTATGTGCTTTCTGTTGGCCTGCAGCAATTCCGGTTCGATTATGCCTCTGCCGTGGGGCTGATGCAGTCTGTCATATCTGTGATCCTGGTATTTTCAGGAAATGCATTGAGCCGCAAGGTTGCGGGCGCGTCGCTGTATTGAGGGAGGGAGAAGACCATGACGAAGCCGAGAAAGGCCGGAAAGGGCAAAATCAGGTGCACTGCGGAAGACTGGGTGATAGATATCATTGTAACGGTCGTGATGGTGCTGGTGGTCATTGCTACGGTTTATCCTTTCTATTACGTGATCATTCACGCCTTTAACAGCGGCACGGATTCCGCGCTGGGAGAAATGTACCTTTGGCCCAGAAAGCCCACCCTGCAGAACTTCAGGGAATTGCTTTCGGACGGCCGCTGGGGAACGGCGATTTTAGTTTCCATCAGCCGTACTGTGATCGGCACTGCTTTGGGCGTGTTCTGTACCAGTCTGATCGCCTATGCCATTTCCTTTGAGGATCTGGCATTCCGGGGTATCTATTATAAAATCTACCTGTTTACCATGTATTTCGGCGGGGGAATGATCCCGTTTTATATCCTTTTGAAAAGCATTGGCCTGATCAATTCCTTCTGGGTCTATGTGATCCCCGGCATGATCAATGTGTATTACATGCTGGTCCTGGTGAATTTCTTTCAGGGGATCCCCAAATCGCTGTATGAATCCGCGTGGCTGGACGGCGCGGGAAATGTCCGGGTATTCCTGCAGGTCGCCCTGCCCCTTTCCAAGGCCTGCCTTGCCACGATCGCCCTGTTCTTTGCGGTGGGCCAGTGGAATTCCTGGCTGGATTCCGCTTACTACATTACCAAAGATCACCTGCGTCCCATGGCCTACCTGATGACTCAGGTCGTCAATAAATCCATGGCGTCTGTGGCCGATAATTCCCAGGCCATGGCCTATGCTTCCTCGGCTGCGAAAACCACCACCGTTTCCCTGCAGATGGCCTCCATTGTAGTGGCGGTATTTCCCATTCTGGCGGTGTATCCTTTCCTGCAGAAGTATTTTGTCAAGGGCGTCATGATCGGTTCTGTAAAAGGATAAAACGCTTTTTCCGTCCCGGTGATTCTCCCGGCATGAACGGGATATCATAAATCTGTCAAAAAAATACGTAAAGGAGCGAAGATCATGAAAAAAGTTCTCAGTATCATCCTTGCCCTGGCAATGCTGACCGTTATGCTTGCGGGCTGCGGCAGCAGCGGAGGCGGACCGTCCTCCCAGAAGCCGGAAAACAGCTCTGCTTCCCCTGAAAGCCGGGAAGAAAGTAATGCGTCCGGCAGCGAGCCTTCCACGGAGCCGGTCACCTTCGGCCTGTATCTGGATATTCCCTGGTTCTGGGTAGATACCTGGGGAAACGACCCGATTTCTCAGAAGATCACCGAGCTCACCGGCGTCAACTTTGAGGTGACAAGGGCTGCGGACAATCAGCAGATCGCCCTGATGATCGCCGGCGGCGATTTGCCTGAAATCGTTTATACCGATAACGGCGCCACCAAAACCGCTCTGTCCGACTCTGAAAACTGCTATTCCTACAACGAGCTGGTCAGTCAGTACGGTGTGGATATCCATGCCACCGAAACGGAGATCGAGATCAACACCTCGCCGGACGGAAATTATTACGGCCTGGCCAACGCTTATACCACCAAGGAGTCTTTGGAGGCCGGCACCGGCTTCCGCAACGGCGGTGTGTCCTCCATTACCTACCGTACCGATTTATATGAAGAGCTTGGCTCTCCCAAGCTGGAATCTCTGGAGGATCTGGAAAACCTCCTGCTGGCCTGTAAGGAAAAGCATCCGGATATCATTCCTATGGGCAGCTACAACATAGGGCATTTCCTGAAATACTTCTGGGGCCAGCTGGGCATCAAATCCTATTCGGAAACTGCTGTGGGGTACAACAGTGAAAACAAGCCCATCTACGGCCTGCACGCAGATGGAGTAAAAGACTTCTTTACCCTTCTCAACCGGTTTGCCCGGGAAGGGCTGATCAACGCGGAGGCGCTGACCTACGACAATGACCGTTATGAGGAATTTATGAACAGCGGCAGATTCTTCATGTCCATCGGCCCCTGTGACGCCGCAAACAACTTTAACGCTGTGAGCAAGACAAATGATGGTCAGGGCTATCACTGGAAGCTGATGGTTGAGAATATTGAGGATACTGATTTGCAGGAAGTCGATACCGCTATCGGCTGGGCCAGCACCTATATTACCAAGCAATGCCATGACCCCCAGCGCGCCATTGAGTTTATGTCCTGGTGCCGCAGCGAAGAGGGCAGAAAGCTGACCTCCTGGGGCATTCAGGGAGAGCATTGGGATTATGACAGTGAAGGCCGCACGGTAACGACAGAGGCTTACCGGAACGCGCTGGCCGAAGGGAAATCGAAGCAGGAAGATTTCGGGATCGGCATGTGGATCTTCGGCGACCAGGGCGATGAAAACGCCTTTATGGATTACGCTACGGACGACCAGGGCCAGATGGATTATTACGCCCGGATCAGAGAAGTCAGCGCCCATACCGCCACCTGGTCCGAGCTGTATCAATGTGTTCCCACGGAAGGCGATATGCTGAATATCTGGAATGCTTTAGGCGATATGGTCGGAACAGAACGGATGAATGTGATCTTTGCCGAAAGCGACGAAGCCTTCGAGCAGGCTTATCAAAGTATGCAGGATCAGGCTAAAGCTTTGGGAGTTGACGAGCTGGAGGCTTGGATGGCCCAACAATTGGAGAACTGAGCGCCCAGTCATCAGCCATGCTGTAAGCGGTTCACTGCCATACCGCCCCTGAGAGGGGTAGCATGGTAAGCGGTCTATCAAATCGGAAGGAAAGCCAGCGCCTTTTGACGCTGGCTTTCTAGATGTTAGTGGAAAACCTTTGCCCTACTGGTTGTTAGCTAATTAGTAGTTAGTCGTCAGAAAAGGTATTTTTCCCGTCGCCCCTTTCAGAGGGAAGGCTGGGACGAACCTTGCCTGTCATTCTGAACGAAGTGAAGAATCTCGTCCTTGCCCTTATTTGTATGTTTACCATTGTACATTTCATCTGCCCTGGCCTTCAGGCCCCCTTACCGATCGGTAAGGGGGCCTGGCGCGCGCTGCGCGACTGAGAGGATTCCCGAAATCTTGATTTACCCTTCCGGAGGATTTCAGCCGCTGCCTCCCCTTGTAAAACAAGGGGAGGTTATGGGAAAAACACTAACGCTCCGGTGAACCGCTCTCGTTTTCGTTCTCACCTTCGGTTCGTTTGGTTCGCGGCGGCGTGTCCATGATCTGCTTGCATACCCGACAGAAATTTCAGCGCATAAAGAGCCGCCACTTTTTTCTGCGTTTATTTCTTTCAAAGAATCATGCAAAGTGACAGGCTGATATACTAGAAGGCAAGATTTTTGATTTTGACCGCACCTGCCTGCAGCCTGCGGATCTGATTTTGAAATACTTCCGCTTACAAACGCCCTTTGAAGAGGTGAACACCATGAAGCGTTTGCTTTCTCTTATTCTTTCTGTCTTTTTGCTGCTTTCCCTTACCGGCTGTTCCGGAAAAGCAGATATGGATTTTACTGTCACGCTGCCCAGAAATATCAGCACCCTCGATCCCCAGACAGCCTCAAGCACCTCTGAGTCTCTCGTCATCGGCTCTATTTTTGAAGGCCTGTGCCGTGTCGATGAAACCGGTTGCGCCGTTCCCGGCGTGGCGGACCGCTGGAGCCACAATGACGACTTCACGGAATTCACCTTTCACCTCCGCTCCGCCCGTTGGAGCGATGGCAGAAGCGTCACCGCCCAGGATTTCATCTTCGGCATCACTCGGGGGCTGCAGCCCTCTACCGGCACGCCCTCTCCCGGAGATCTTTTTCCCATAAAAAGCGCCCGCGCCTTTTATAACGGCGAGGCAACAGAGGACCAGCTGGGCCTTTTCGCAAAAAACGACCGCACGCTTATTATCACCCTGGAAAGCGGATATCCCGATTTCCCCGTCCTTACCGCCGGGAACCACTACATGCCCTGCAATCAGGAATACTTTGAGGAAAGCGCCGGACATTACGGTCTTTCCGCAGGCTACCTTCTCACAAACGGCCCCTTTACCTTTCCCTCCTCCTATGCCTGGAACACCGATTACAACGAAAAAAGCGTAAGCCTTGTCAGGGCAAATGAATACCGGGGTGCCCAAAAGGTGCTGCCCGCCACCCTGACCTATCTGATCGACTACAGCAGCTCCATAGACACGGACCCCGTTTCCGCCCTCCTCTCCGGTGAAGTGGATATTTTCCAGCTCTCCGAAAATGAGGCCCGTGCCGCCGAGGAACAGGGCTGCCGGATCCTCCCTCTGGAAGACGGCGTCACAGGCCTTCTCCTGAATCCGGAAGCGGAACCGCTAAAATACGTGCAGCTTCGTGAGCTGTTTCTGAAAACCCTCGACAGGGCAGCTTTGCTTTCCGCCTTCGGAACAGACCAGGAGGCAAACGGTATCATGTCAGACTGCGTTCTCTGGGAAGAAGAGCCCTATTATTCCGGCTCCGAAGAGCGATATATCCTTCAGGATGAGGAAGCTTCCTCATCCATTCCTTCCCTGCTCAGCATGCTGGAACTGAAAAATGTCCCAAGTATTACCGTTTTGTGTCCGGATGATGAGCGATCTGTTGCTTTGGCCAATTCTATCCTGGTTTCCTGGAACAGCCAATTGGGCAATGCCTTCAATATTCTGCCCCTTCCCGAAAGCGAGATCCGCTACCGTGTAGCCTCCGGCAATTATGAGGCCGCAATATATACGCTTCGCTCCGGCAGTTCTACACCATATCATGTGCTCAAAGCTTTTTCCAGCTCTGCCTCTCCTCAGCTCCTCAACAACCCGGATTATGATGGCGCCCTTTTTTCGAGCCAATTTTCTATTGAAAATTTTCAGAATCTCGAATTATCCATTCAGTCAAATTGTATATTTTATCCAATTTTTAAGCAAAGAACGTATTATGGACTCAATCCGCTTGTCAGCGATGTAAAAGCCTCGCCCGACCTGCGCATCGACTTTTCCGGCGCAAAAAAGAAAAAGGGCTGACAGGGCCAAAATGCCGAATCAGCGCTTATAAGTGTTCCCCGCTCCGTTTTATTTTCGGAAGCGGGGAACGGTATTTTTTTGGCAAAATAACATACACTGAAGAGGAAACGATCACAAGGCACCCACAGAAAGGAAGCCGATCCATGAATAAGAAAAAAGCGCTGCTTATAAATCTGTTTCTCCCGCTGGCCGCAGGCGGGTTATCCGCTCTTCTCACCATGCGCTCCATGGATGTGTACGAATCTCTGCGGCTCCCGCCCTATTCGCCCCCCGGATGGATCTTTCCCGTTGTCTGGACAGCCCTGTACCTTATCATGGGGTATGCCTCCTACCTCGTATGGAAGCGGGACAGCACAGGAAGAAACGGGGCACTGCTTTTTTACGGCCTGCAGCTGCTTGTAAATGTGATATGGCCCGTGCTGTTTTTCAACCTGCAAAATTACAGAACCGCTTTATTGTGGATCATTCTGCTTTGGGTGCTTATCTTAGTCACTGTCATACGCTTTTTCATGGAAACTCCGCCCGCAGGCTGGCTGATGATCCCATACCTTCTGTGGGTCGCGTTTGCAGTATATCTGAACGCGGGAGTTCTCATGCTGAATATGTGATCCGCTCTTATCCCTCCAGCGCGGAGCGAGCCGCCAGGATAAAGCGGGAACGGTCCAGGGGATCCGGTCCTATCCTGTCCCGGTCCTTTCCCATGCCCTCAGGGCAATCTTCGTAATGGGAAAACCGGGAGCCGTATATTCCGGTTCCGGCAGTACATGCGGAAAATTCCACCGGAAGGTCCATGGCTTCCGCAGCCGGGATAAATGCCGAAAAGCGGAATCTTTCCGCTTCCACGACAGGACTTTCAAACCGGCCGCGGTGGGCCACCATAAGGCTCAGAGCCTTTCCCAGGTATTCCTCCGGGCCGGAAAGCTCTGCCCGCAGCATCGGCTCCAAAAGCTTTGTACCCGTATTGCGCAAACCGTCCATGATCCCCATGGGCGTGGCCACAAAGAAATCCAGCGGATGGGTATGTACATTATGAGATTCCCCGTCTATCAGCGTGACCTTCAGATCAGTCACCTGCCAGCCGTGAAGCCCCTGAGTCAGAGCCCTTGGCACAGCGGTCTCCACATGGGCCTGATAGCGGTAAGGCAGACGGTTGGGAGATACCCGGCATTCATACTGAAAACCGGAGCCCCGGGGCAGGGGCTCTATCAGAAACCGGACTACGGCCCAGCAGGGCTTCGGCATGGTATAAGCCTCAAACCCTTCTCCGACCCTGACCGGCGTTTCGCGATATATGACCGACGCATCTGAAAATGTTACATGCAGGTCAAAGCGCTGGATAAACAGGTCTGAAAGAACCTCCTCCTGGATCCTTCCCGTAATGCGTACCCAGGCTTCCTGCTTTTCCCTGTTCCATTCAAAGCAGAGAGAAGGGTCTTCCTCCTCCAGCTGGCGCAGGGCAGCGGTAAGGGCGGGAAGCTGCTCCGGCTTTTCCGGCGCCGCTCTGCAAAGCATCAGAGGCTCTGCCAGCTTATATTCCCGCAGCCCCGGCGCAGGCTCTCCCAGAATATCCCCTGCGCGGGCCGAGGAAAGGCCATATACCACCGCGATATCCTGGGCGCGGACAGAACCGGCGTCCCTGAGCTTTTTTCCATCTACACGGCGGATGCCTGTTATCTTCTCTTCCGCAGCCTTTCTTTCAGAGCCGCTTTGGGGCGTGATCTTCACTGTCTGCCGGTTTTCCAGTGAGCCTGCAAATAGCCTGATGTATGCCGCCTTTCCCAAGGCCGGGTCAGTATTGTGCTCTATCTTATAAATTCGCCCGCAGAGCTGTGGCCCCAGCTCCTGCGCCGGCGTTCCGAGACGGCACACAGCGTCCAGAAGCTCCGGAACACCCACGCCGAATTTGGATGAACCGCAGACAGCGGGAAACAGACGCCCTTCTTCCATCGCCTTCCGGATCCCGCCGCTCAACTGCCGGGCAGCGATCTCCGCATCGGAAAGAAAAGCATCCATCATATCTTCGCTGCCGCAGGCCAGCACCGCGGCCTCCAGAAATTCAGGGCTACCGGTGTCTGCCGCCTGTACGCTTACCGTTTCAGTGCCCTGTCCCTTCGCGTGGCACAGCGGCAGAACGGAAACGCCGAACTCCTGCTCGATGAATCTCACGACCTGCTCCCAGTCGCTTCCGGCACGGTCCAGCTTATTAAAGAACAGAAAACAGGGCAGTTTTTCCTTTTGAAATATCTCCAGAAGCATACGGGTCTGGGGCTGGATCCCCTCTACCGCCGAGATGACAAGCACCGCCGCATCCAGCACGGAAAGGGAGCGCTCCACTTCGCTTAAAAAATCGGAGTGGCCGGGAGCATCGATCAGATTCAGCCGCGCGCCCTTCCAGTCAACGGAAGCGCATGCGCAACGCACAGAAATTCCTCTGCGCCGTTCGACCTCCATGGTATCTGTGCTGGCGGTACCGTCATCCACACTTCCCACAGAGCGGATCGCGCCGCTCTGATACAATATCTGCTCCGTCAGCGTCGTTTTTCCCGCATCTGCGTGAGCCACTATACCTAAATTGAGTATCACAGGATCCATATGCTTTTTGTACCTGCCCTTTTGCGCTTTATTCAGTTTACTATATCATTTTCGGCCCAAAACCGCAACATGAACCGCGCAATTCACAGAAGCGGTTGAATTTCGCGCCTCTTTATGTTACAATATATGAAATACCGGTGATCCGGTAAATTCATACAACAGGATGTGGTTTTTCCTTTTATGGACAGTCACAGTACAACGCTTGTCTTGATCTTGCTGGTCCTTATCTTATTGTCGGGCTTCTTTTCCGCTTCGGAGACCGCCTTTTCCTCCCTGAACAGGATCCGCCTGAAGAACATGGCAGTGGGAGGAAACAAGCGCGCAAAGCTCGCCTACGACCTCGCCGAGAACTACGACGAGCTCCTTTCCACGATCCTGGTGGGAAACAACCTTGTAAACATCGCCTCAACCGCCATTGCCACCGTGCTCTTTACCTCAGCTTTGGGTCAAAGCGCGGGGCCCACTGTTTCCACCGTAGTGATGACCGTGACCGTTTTGATCTTCGGCGAGGTCTCCCCGAAAAGCCTTGCGAAGGAACATGCCGAAAGCGTTTCCATGGCGGTCGCGCCGGTGATCCGGGCGCTTATCATCTTATTCAAACCGATCAACTTATTCTTCACTCAGTTAAAGAAGGGCCTGAAAAAGCTGGTGCGTTCCACCTCAAGTCATTCCGTGACAGACAGCGAATTGCTGACCATCGTGGAAGAAGCTGAGCAGGGTGGAGGCATAGATCAGGATGAAAGTGCCATGCTTCGCAACGTCATTGAATTTGACGATATCGAAGCGATCGATATCATGACGCCCCGCGTAGATGTGGAGGCCGTTTCAAAAACCGCTTCCCAGGAAGAGGTCGCGGCGCTGTTCCGGAACACCGGATATTCACGCTTACCCGTTTTTGAAGAAACCATCGACAATATCGCCGGCGTGATCCATGAAAAGAATTTCTACTCCAGCGTTTGGGGTACCGACAGATCCATAGAAAGCATCCTGAAACCCGCTGAATTTATCCCTCCCTCCATGAAAATCTCTGCCCTTTTGAAGCTTCTTCAGCAAAACAAGCTGCACATGGCGGTCATTGTGGATGAGTTCGGCGGCACGGAAGGCATCGTTACATTGGAGGACGTTATCGAGGAGCTGGTAGGTGAGATCTGGGACGAGCACGATGACGTGGCAAAGGAAAGCTTTGAGAAGCTGGAAAACGGCGCTTACCATGTTTACTGCTCCACGGATCTGGATGATCTCTTTGACTTCTTCCACCTGAAATGTGAAACGGAGGCCTCCACCATCAACGGCTGGATCTCCGAAAATCTTGACAGCATTCCGAAAGCCGGAGATACCTTTTCCTACGAGGGTCTTGTGTTTACTGTGACCAGAGCCGAGAATAACCGTGCTGAGGAAATCAGCGTGGAAGGCGAGCCTCTGACGGAAAGCAATGAAGACGAGGAAGAAGACCGATGATCGATAGTATAAAGCATTACGGGAGGCGCTTTCGGCGCCTCCCGTTCTTTGTTCTCTGTTATATCATCTGCGCGTTCAGTTTGTCCAACGCCAGACGAAGCGGCCTGTACAGCACAAGGACCACAATGAAATTTCCCACAGCATGGTAGCAGTCGAAGACAAGGCCTGCGGCTATCCAGGAAACCAGATGCGCGGGAGTAAAAAAAGGCAGATACGCAATGGAGCATAACGTTCCGAAGGACAGGCCGTATAAGCCGGAAATGACAGCCCACTGCCACACCCGGTCAAACCGGCGAAACAGCCAGGTCAGCAGCGCAAGGATGGGCCAGATGTACAGATACATGACCCACCAGATGCCAAATCCGTAAAGCAGGCCTTCCAGCAAAAGGAAAACGGCAAGAGCTCCGATCACGCGCCGGCCAAACACCAGCGTGAAAAGGATGATAAACAGGCTCACAAGCTCAATATTGGGCAGAAATGCCAGCGCTTCCTTGGAAACCAGCAGCACTACGCCCATCATAGCCATAAGGCAGATATCCGCCAGCCGCCGTTTCATCAATATCCCACTGTCAGCACAAGCTCAAAGGTATCCCCATCTGAAATAGGCGTAGTATCCACTCCGGTGGAGGTCATTTCCCCATCCTTTTTGAGACACCACCATTCCTGATTATCACTATCAGCTGTCTCACCATCCACTGCTGTGATATAAAGGCCATACTGGCCGTCTTCCCCTTCGATGAGCTTTTCCTCCTGAAGGGCTTCTCCAAGGAATTCCGCATCAGTGGAAATGGAAAAGCTTTTTTCGCTGCCGTCGCCGTGGGTCACATTCAGAGTGATGTCTTTAGGCCCCGCAGCGCCGCCAGAATTGCTCTGACAGGCTGAAAAGCAGAAGAGCAGCATCATAAGGGCCAGCGCCAAAGCCAGTCCCCGTGTAAAATTCGTGCGTTTTTTCATGTACATTACCTCTTTTCAAAGAAATGATCCCCAAAAGGGAAAAAAGAGGGTGACCACCCGGACAGCGGAAAAGCTGTCCGGGTAAGAAAACAGAACCGAAAACAAACCGTTTTCGGCGTCTTTCCTGTACGGAAAGCCAAGAACCCGTGGCTGTCTGTACGGTCCTCCGGGCAAGTCTTTCGGCTTAGGCATATAACGGCCGCTGTACCAACCGTCTGCACGCGCTTTCCCCTTCCCGGCAAAAAAGCCAGTGGTTGACCGCGCCGGTCCTGGTCCGGCTTTTTCGGTCTTGAAAGCGCGCTCTGCCATCACGGCGAC
>CAZNZS010000036.1:0-21223 GCA_964577585.1 uncultured Acutalibacter sp. | reverse complement strand
TTAGAACTCCTCGCCTTACGCCAGTAAGGCATCGTCGTTCACCTTGCCCGGGAACGCCTCCTGCTCCCGCAAAACTCCTTCGGACCCCAGAGGGGCTTAAAGGGTGTGATGACTAGGCTGCAGTCCGCAGGCGGGCTGGCGCCCGGCAAGGATGAAAACGCTGTCAGCGCGCCCTTCGAACCCCTCTGGGGCGTGTTTCCCCGAGTCCGGCGAAGCTCTATGTTCGGCTGCAGAATTACCTGCAGGCACCCGGAGCCCCAACAGCCAGTATCATAGCGCAGGCTTCGAAATTTGTCAAATAGAAAAAGGGAGCGTCACCGCTCCCTTAACTCCCGAAAGAAATCCTGCAGCAGCGCCCTGCATTCCTGTTCGAAAAAGCCTCTGTATACCTCAGGCCTTCTGGCATAGGGCAGCGAAAGCATATCCGCCGCCGTACCGCAGCATCCGGCCTTATCGTCGTCCGCGCCGTAAACCACCGCGTCTATTTGAGAGTTCAGTATTGCCCCGGTACACATAGGGCATGGCTCCAGCGTTACATAAAGGTGACAGCCCGTAAGATACCGGGACCCCAGTAAACGGCAGGCGCTGTCGATGGCCTCTATCTCCGCGTGGGCAAGAGAACTCTTCTTTTCTTCACGCCGGTTGCGGCCCTCTCCCACTATCACTTTGTCCTTGACCACCACCGCACCAACGGGAACTTCTCCCCTTCCGGCGGCTTCCTTCGCCAGTTCCAACGCCCGGAGCATTGGCTCTTTATCCGGTAAAAACGCCAGCTTCATACGTTAAAAGAACAAAGCGGCCGTATAGAAGACCATCAGACTGAAAATCACCCAGAACAAAGGTGACCGCACCGTTACTCCCAGAGATTCACTTGCAGACAGCGGCAAAAGTTCCCCGTTGGACCGGGTGTTGAACTCTCCCTGATTTTCACGGTTCCTTCCAAAAAAGAAAAACTTTCTCTTCCACAGGATCAAAATCAGCAGAGCCAATAGTCCAGCCAGGATGAGACCGCCGAAAATGGCGTTGCTGACGAGATCAGCGTACTTTTCGCCGAACAGGAATTCGGCATAGCCGTTGGATATCACCGCAAAACCGTTATTCAAAGCGTGGATCCCAATCGTGATCCAAAGGTTGTGGGTGCGGTCATACAAAAAGCCGAACACCAGACCGGCTATAAAGGCAAAGATCACCGTGGGAAAATCGAGATGCACCAGGGAAAAGACCAGCGCAGAGGCAAAGATGGCAAATCCTGAGCCGTATTTTCTCAGGCTGGAAAGCAGCACGCCCCGGAAGGCGAACTCCTCCATAACGGGCACAAGAACAGCGGTGCAGAACATTTCCAGCGCAAAAAGATACCAGGAGCTTTCTCCCCCGCCGGCAACATCGTTGGGCTCGTAACCAAAATGGAAGAAAATATTCTGAACGAACCCGGAGGGGTAATTGGCAAGGAGCGCGAGGGAAGTGCCTGCAAGTACGCACAAAAGCGCTGTAAAGAATCCGTTTTTTTCAAACCTGAGATATTCTGCCGCACTCTTTTTGCTTACCAGCATGTAGATGAAAAACGGCAACGCGGTGGAAACAGGCACCATCAACATGGAGAGCCACTGCAGCGCTTCACCGGAATAAACGTTTATGCCGAGCATCGTCATGGAAACCACCAGCGGCGTTTCCACCAAAATGGCAATTGCTGTTTGCAGCAACACGACAAGGCACATGATATTGAACGTTCTTCCCGCACCCTTTCGCCTTGGATCTTCCGGCGGCCTTAATGCAAATTGGGGCACGTAAACCGCTTGATACACCGGCATCTGATACCGGTACACCGGCTGTCCGTATAGCTGAGGCTCCACCAGCTGTCCGTATGGCTGCATTGGCTGAGGCTGGTAAGCATAGGGCGGCGAAACCGGTTGGCCGCGGAACGGAGCCTGCGGCGGCATGGGCGGTTGAGGATAGGGATATTGCTCCATAGTACGGTTCCTTTCTTACATGATATCGCAGATTTTCCGGGAAAAAGCCACCGGATCTTCAATGGCGATCCCCTCGATCAGAAGAGCCTGATCGTAAAGAATCTCCGCATATGTCTTGAGCTTTTCGCCGTCAGTTTCACAAAGGGAAAGCAGCTTTTGGAAAACGGGATGTTCGGGGTTCAGCTCCAACACCCGCTGCGCTTTGATCTTCTCCCCTGCCGGCATGGCGTTTATCACCTTTTCCATTTCAGTTGAGATCATACCGTCGGTAGTAAGGCAGACAGGATGGGTTTTCAGTGAACCGGATACCCTTACCTCCTTTACCTTATCTCCCAGCGCCTCCTTCATGGCGTCCAGCAGCTTTTTGCTGTTTTCCGCGGTTTCCTTAAGCTTTTCCTTATCTTCCTCGGTGCCAAGCTCAAGCTTGTCGGAGGAAATGTTGCGGAACTCCTTGTCTTCGTATTTTTCCAGGATTCGAAGAGCAAATTCATCCACATTGTCCGTAAGGCAGAGAAGCTCATAGCCCTGATCCTGAACGGCTTCCGCCTGGGGCAGATTGAGAATGCGCTCCACCGTTTCTCCGCAGCCGTAATAAATAACCTGCTGCTCGGGCTTCATGCGGGAAACGTATTCCTTCAGCGTGGTGAGCTTTTTCTCCGCGGAGGAAACGAACAGCACCAGATCCTTGAGCTCGTCCTTCTTCTCTCCATAACGGTCATACATGCCGTATTTCAGCTGCAGGCCAAAGCTTTTCCAGAATTCCTCATACTTCTCCCGGTCGTTCTGCAGCATGGAAGCAAGCTCTGAGGCAATCTTCTTTTCAAGGCGCGAAGCAATGAGCTTCAGCTGTCTGTCGTGCTGCAGCATTTCCCGGGAAATGTTCAGGGAAAGATCCTGAGAGTCCACAAGGCCCTTTACGAAGCTGAAGCAATCCGGCAGCAGATCGGCGCATTTATCCATGATGAGAACGCCGCTGGCATAAAGCTGCAGGCCCTTTTCGTATTCTCTGGTGTAATAGTCCATGGGCGCTGATTTCGGGAAGAACAGCAGCGCGCTGTAGGTGGCAGCTCCTTCGGTGGAGGTGCGGACCACCCTGACGGGATCCTGCCAGTCATAGAATTTTTCCTTATAGAAAGCATTCAGCTCTTCGTCCGATACCTCGTTCCTCGCCTTTTTCCAGATAGGCGTCATGGAGTTGACAGTCTCGGTCTCGTAATATGTTTCGTATTCGGGAGCCTTGCCATTTTCATCAGTTCCCTCTTTTTTCCGGGACTTTTGAAGCTCCATGCGGATCGGATATCTGATATAATCCGAATACTTTTTGATAAGCTCCGTGATCCTATACTGCTCCAGGAATTCGCTGTACTTCTCGTCTTCCGTATCATCCTTCAGATGCAGCGTGATCATTGTGCCCCGGTCCGCCTTGTTTCCTGCCTTGATCTGGTAACCCTCCAGACCCTTGGACTCCCATACCCACGCCTCTTCCGAACCGTAGGCCCTGCTTTCCACAGTGACCCTGTCACTCACCATGAAGGCAGAGTAAAACCCTACGCCAAACTGACCGATGATATCCACGTCATCTTTCTGCTCGTTCTCCGCTTTGAACTGCAGAGAACCGCTTTTGGCAATAACACCCAGGTTATTGTCAAGCTCGTCCTTTGTCATGCCCACGCCGTTATCGGTGATCGTCAGGGTACGGGCCTCCTCGTCCAGATCCACTCTGATAAAGAAATCCTCTCTGGAAAGGCCGGTGTCTCCGTCCTCCAGCGTGCGGTAATACAGCTTATCGATCGCGTCGCTGGCGTTGGAGATCAGTTCTCTTAAAAAGATCTCCTTGTGGGTATAGATCGAGTTGATCATAAGGTCCATCAGGCGTTTGGACTCCGCCTTAAACTGCTTAAGCGCCATGTAAAAGACTTCCTTTCTCCTCCACCGCTCCATGGCAAGATCACGGCGGATCTCCACAATTTTGATTATAAAATAGTATAACGCAAACTCCCTCCGGCTGCAAGAGCGGAAGGAGTTTCTTAACAAAATGTTTTCATGGATGGGACCATTTCAGATCCACGATTACCACGCCGCTCTCCCCTTCGCCGCAGTTTCCGAGCGGAATGCCTTTGCCAGAGGGAATTGACGCAGATGCCGCTGAACGGTGCCGGGAAGCTTCCTAATCCAAATGGAATACAGGGCGCAGATCAACGGAAACAGGGCTGTTGTCCGGATTTGTCTCCATAATGTCCGCCATATAGTTCCACCATTTCCGGCAGATAGCGGTATTGGCGCTTTCCCGCCAGCGCTCGGCACTTTCCACTTCCAGCGTGCCGAACAGAGTCAAGGTCTCCCGATCCAGAAAAATAGTGTAATTTTTCCCGCCGTATTCATGGATCATGTCTTTCATTTCCTGCCACAGTTCCTTGTGGCGGCGCTCATATTCCGCTTCCATGCCGGGATAGAGCTTCATCCTGAAACCGAGAAGCATACTATGTTTCCTTTCCCTATTTCAATTCGACGATCGTCACGCCGCTTTCCCCTTCGCCGTAGGTCCCGAGCCGGAAGGACTTTACCTGGGGACATTGACGCAGATGCCGCTGCACGGCGGTGCGCAGCACGCCGGTTCCCTTACCGTGAATGATGGTGACCTGGGACAGGTTCATTCTCGATACCCGGTCCAGGAACGCGTCCACCTCCATAATGCCCTCTTCCGTATCTTTGCCTCTGAGGTCCAGGCTGGTGGAGGCTTCCGCTGCGGAAACAGAGCGGGTCACGGTGCGTTCTGGCTTCTTCTGCTTCTTTTTCCCGTCCAGCAGCCGAAGATTTTTCAAGGGCACTCTTGTTTTGATGATCCCCGCCTGCACCAGCACCTGGCCGTCCTTGGGTTCTTCCAGCACAGTGGCCGTCTTGTCGATATCAAAGATCAGGACGCTGTCGCCTGCCTGCAACGGCCTCGGCAGGACATAGCCCTCGTTGGTGCGTTTGTGTACCGGATCCGAAAAGCTTTCCAGCGTTTTCATGCCGGAGCGCAGCCGAGCTTTTTCCTCCGCGGAAAGCGCCTTGTTTTTTCTTTTCCGCATTTCGTCCAGCTCATTTAACAGCATATCCGCCTGCTGGCGGGTCTTCTGCACGATCAGGGCAGCCTCCTGCCTGGCCTGCTCCACTGCCTTTCCGGCCTGAGCCTCCGCTTTTTCCAGAGCGGCTTCCGCCCTGGCGGCAGTCTCCTGGGCCTGGCGGGCAGAAACACGCGAGGTCTCAAGCTCATCCTCCAGCTTTCGGCGGCTTTCCTCCAGCCGGTCCACCACCTGTTCAAAGGCGCTGCTCTCCCGTGACACGAGCTCCCCGGCCCGGTCGACGAGTCTGTCCTCCATGCCCAGCCGGCGTGAGATGGCGAAAGCGTTTGATTTTCCCGGTACGCCGATCAAAAGCCTGTAGGTGGGTCTGAGCGTTGCCACATCAAATTCGCAGCAGGCGTTTTCCACGCCGGCAGTCTGCAAAGCGTATGCCTTCAGCTCCGCATAGTGGGTGGTACAAATCAGCTTTGCCCCTCTGAGGCGAAGCTCTTCGATAATTGCTGTGGCAAGGGCGGCGCCCTCAATGGGGTCGGTGCCCGCGCCCAGCTCGTCCAGCAGCACCAGGCTGTCTGAGCCGGCCACATTCAGAATGGCAATGATATTTGTCATATGGGCGGAAAAGGTGGAAAGAGACTGCTCAATGCTCTGCTCATCGCCTATATCCGCTAAAATATGCCGGTATATGGCCACCCGGCTGCCCTCTTCGGCAGGTATCATCAGGCCGCACATGGTCATAAGCGTTAAAAGCCCGGCGGTTTTGAGCGCCACGGTTTTTCCGCCTGTGTTAGGGCCGGTCACCACCAGTGTGTCAAAGCTTTCTCCCAGGGAAATATCTATGGGTACCACCTGCTCCTTTGGGATCAGCGGATGACGGGCCTTTTTCAGCTCTGTCCTGCTCAGCTCGTTTACCTCCGGCATGATTGCCTTCATCCGATAGGCCAGCTGCGCCTTGGCAAAGATCACATTGAGCTGTACCGCGTACTCATAGCTTTCAACGATCGAATCGGCAAATTCACCGGCTTCGGCGGAAAGCTCCAGAAGAATGCGGTGGATTTCCTCCTGCTCGTCGGACCTGAGCACGCGGATCTCATTATTTGCTTCCACCACGCTCATCGGTTCAATAAAGACCGTGGCGCCACTGGAAGATGTGTCGTGTACAAGACCCGGTATCTCACCGCGGAACTCCGCTTTCACCGGCACCACATAGCGGCCGCCCCTCTGCGTGACGATGCTTTCCTGCAGATGCTTCTGGTGAGCCTGCGAGTGAATCAGCTTGTCCAGGTGATCTCTTGCCCTTGCGGAAGCGTTCTGGATCTTCCTCCGGATAGAGGCAAGAGCGGGAGAAGCCGCATCGGCCATTTCCTCTTCGTTCAGAATGCAGGTAAATATCTTCTCCTCAAGATATTTATTGGGGGCCAGAATGGTAAATCTGCCGGAAAGCGCGTTCTGCATTCCGCCGCTTTTTCCGTGCCACTGGGACAGAGCGCGGATCGCCCGAAGCGTTTCCGCAACATCCAGCAGTTCCCGCATTCCCAGCCCTCCGCCTGCCTGAGCCCTGCGAAGGGCGTTGGTCACATTTTTCAGTCCCGAAAAGGAGGGCGCGCCGAATTTTGCCATCAGTACAAAAGCGGCATCTGTCTCCTCCAGCAGATATCTGGCTTCCGAGGCGGTATAAACAGGCTTTATCCCGACCGCCCGCTCTTCCGCGTCGGGACAGGTGCATTCCTTCGCCACCATTTCCAGGATCTTATCGAGCTCCAGTGCTCTGTAGTTTTTATCCATCTTCGTTCTCCTTCTGTTCGTTCCCTTCCGGCGCCCTGCTTTCGGCTTCTTTGGACAGCGTCACACCGGGCTGAGCCCGCAGGCTCTGATAAAAATCGAGGGTCTTTAACCGCTTTTGCAAAATGTGAACGGTATATTCCTCCACAGCGGTCGAAAGCTCTCTTTCCGCTCCCGCGGACACGGAAAAAGAAAAGATCTTTTCAAAATCGGAATAGATGATATGGCGCATGGCAGTCATCGCCGCCCGGGAAAGGGACACACAGGGATCTCCGTTATTTTTGAAGCAATCCTGACAGTAGATCGTTCCCCTGTTGATCTTAAAATACATGCGGTCGGCCTCATACGCGCCGCATTCCGCGCAGCAGATAAGGTCCGGCATGTATCCGGCCAGAGAAAGCATTCTCAGCTCCACAATGGGCTTTAACAGTTCGGGAGATCTTGTCCCGTTACTTAAAAAGTGCAGTGCGTTGAGAACCAGGCGCAGATAATCGCCTGATTCCACACCGTCCGGGATCAGTTCTGAACAAAGGCCGCAGAAATACTGCGCCAAAGCAAGACGGAGAATATCTTCCCTGAGTCCGAAGAAAACTTCAATGGGAAACGCGTCATTTATTATGTACTTATCCCGCCCCTTGTAGATGTTCAGGCGGGAATAGCACAAAAGGCCGGTGGCTGAATTTTTCGCATCCTTCAAATTCTTGGCCCGGCGGGCAAAAGCGCGGATCACGCCTTCATCCTTTGTCAACACCGTTACCAGACGGTCGCTTTCCCCCACCGTCTGCTCCCGGATAATAAGGCCCTGTGTTTTGAGCTGCACCAAGTACCTCCCCGGCAAAGACGCCGCAGACTGCTGCTTTGTCTCTGGTCTGAATATATCTGATATAATCCTGGATCTTTCCTGTTCTGGCAAATACGCTCCATGCCTGATTCTCATCCACAAACGGTTCCCCCTTCAGAGGTTAAAAGCTCCCTCTAAAGGAAGTATTTGCAGATATGTCTTCGGCTATGACAGGAAAATATTTGTCTGTTCTGCAAATTGTGACATACTTTTCCGCCCTTCCTGTGCTATGGGGCGTTACAGCTCCAGGCTTTTTTCTGAGAACCCCAGGCTCTGCAATGTCTGAGGGCGCTGCCGCCAATCTTCCTTGACCTTTACCCAAAGCCTGAGATTCACCCTGCAGCCAAAAAATTTTTCAAGATCGAGCCGGGCTTCTGTGCCGATCTTCTTCAGCATGGAACCGTTTTTCCCGATCAGAATTCCTTTGTGGCTCGCCTTTTCGGTATAGATCGTCACATCGATCTCCAAAAGGTCCCCCTCTTCCGTCATGCGCTCCGTAACAGCCGCCAGGCCGTGAGGCACTTCCTTGTCTAGAAACCGCAAAGCCTTTTCCCGCACTGTTTCGGCGGCGATGGATTCCTCCGGCTGATCGGTGAGCATATCCTCCGAGAAGAAAAAGCCGCCTTTCTCAGCCAGATCGGAAAGCTCTTGGTAGAGCCTGTCCATGCCGCTCCCTGTTCTGGCGGAAACCGGAACCACCGCCTGGAACGGGTAGGTTTCGGAATAGGCCGCTATCTGCTCCATCAGCTTTGTTTTATCGGGCAGCAGATCGATCTTATTGATAGCCAGCAGCGCCGGAATGTGCTGGCTGCGGAACCTTTCTATCAGGTCCAGGTCAGCCTTGGAGATCCCGGTTCCCGCCTCCGCCACCAAAAGACAATAATCCACTCCGTCCATGGCCGCGATAATGGACTTGACCATATAGTCCCCCAACGGGTCCCTGGGCTTCAATAAGCCGGGCGTGTCCATAAAGACAAGCTGGCAGTCCTCTTCGGTCCGCACGCCCATAATGCGCTTGCGGGTCGTTTGGGGCTTGGGGGAAACAATGGCTATCTTCTGCCCCACCAGCCTGTTCAAAAGGGAAGATTTTCCCACGTTGGGCCTGCCCACGATGGCGATCACCGCAGAGCGCTGGGATTCTATGTCATGATTCATGATTTTCTTCCTTTCAAGTAGTCGCTGATTAAATCAACGTGTGCGGATTGCCAGCCGCATTTTTCGTCTGGCAAGGCAAAAAACCGCAGGAATCCTTGGTGGATTTCAAGGCTTTTTAACGCAGTTCAGGCGGAAAATAGGCAGCAAGACGTGCGTGGGGATTTATTCAGGGGCTACTCATAATCAAAGCGGGGATACCCCCGCTTTTTAAGCTAGCTTCTTTTCTTTTTTTCCCGGAAGGCTTTCCCGAGCTTTTCGGGCCCCACAAAGACAAAAACAAAAGCGACAGCAAAAGACAGGATAAGCCCACCCAAGGAAAGGGGATCCAGGCAAAAGCCGTGCAGCAGCTCCAAAAACTCCGGACGGGCGAAAATGACTATCCCAACCAGGGCAGCAAACAGAGCCGCCGCAAGCACCGCTCCGGCAGCCAGATCCTTTACCAACCGGATATGGGCGTTCTGCCGCCGTTCCGTAAAATCACAAAGCTTTTCTACAGCGGTGTTCATCGTCTCCGTCGCCATCACAACTCCTATAGTCAGCAGAAGACAGGCCGCCTCCCCACGGCTGAGCTCCAGCCGGAACGCAAAGAACAGCACATATAAGCAGGCGGTGATATGGATCCGCATATTTCTTTCCGACTTCACGCATCCCCAAAGCCCGCGAAACGCGTCGGCAAAGCTGTCAAGCAGGGTCCGTCGGTGATCGCCTCCGGATCTATTCATCGTCCTCGGTATAGCTACTGCTGGAAGGAAGGCCAAGCTGCCTCATGACAAGCTCTTCCTTTTCGCGCATGCGCACCCGGTCCAGGCCGCCCTTCTCGTGATCGTAGCCCAAAAGGTGGAGCATGGAATGGGCGGTGAGATACCCCACTTCCCGTTCCAGGCTGTGGCCGTACGCATTTGCCTGCTCCACGGCCCGGGGAACGGAGATCACAATATCCCCCAGTATTTTCGCGCCGGTTTCGTGGTTCTCATCGTATACTCCGTTTTCTCCCATGGGGAAAGAAAGCACATCGGTGGCTGAATCGCGGTTGCGGTACTGGGCATTCATCTCACGGATTTGTTCGTTGTCCACAAAGGAAACGCTGATCTCCGCCGGATCCGGAAATTTTTCCAACTCCAAAACAGCATGGCAGCATCGGCGTATCAGCATCCGCAGACCTGTGGGGATCTTCACCTGCTTTTGTTGATTGGAAATGATCACTTTGATTTTTTCCATAAACTTTTCCATTCCTTCCTTTGCAGTATTTATTTTTGCCGGTCTGAACGTTCATATGCTTTGATAATATCCTGGACAAGCCTGTGCCGGACCACATCCTTTTCCGTGAACCGGAAAATGGCTATATCGTCCACGCCCCGGAGGATCCGCACCGCATCCTTCAAGCCGGAACGCTTTCCGTCCGGCAGGTCGATCTGTGTGATGTCTCCCGTAATCACCATCTTGGAATTAAAGCCCAAACGGGTCAAAAACATTTTCATCTGCTCGTTGGTCGTGTTCTGAGCCTCGTCCAGGATGATGAAGCTGTCGTCAAGGGTGCGGCCGCGCATATACGCAAGGGGCGCCACCTCAATGCTGCCCCGCTCCACATAGCGCTGGTAGGTTTCCGCACCGAGCATATCGAAAAGCGCGTCGTAAAGCGGCCGGAGATAAGGGTCCACCTTCTGTTGAAGGTCGCCCGGAAGAAACCCCAGCTTTTCCCCTGCCTCCACCGCGGGACGGGTAAGGATGATGCGGTTCACCTGCTGTGCCCGGAAAGCGCTTACCGCCATGGCAACAGCCAGATAGGTCTTGCCTGTGCCCGCAGGTCCTACGCCGATGGTTATCGTATTGCCCTTTATGCTGTCGCAGTATGTGCGCTGGCCCACCGTTTTCGGCTTGATGGGCTTGCCCTTGCTCGTAATGCAGATACAGTCTCCCGCAAGCCTGGCCACCTTTTCCTCGCTGTCCTCCGCCACCATGTTCATGCAGTAGCGAACATTCTGCTCGGTCAAGGTCTCGCCGCTGCCGATAAGGGTAACAAGGCTCTTTACAGCCCTGTAAGCCTTGTCCACAGCCTGGGGATCCTCCCCCGTGATCTTCAGCTCGGAGTCCCGAAAGACCATGGTCACGCCGTACTCGTTTTCTATCAGCTTTACATTCTCGTCAAAGCTGCCGAAAAGGGCTTCTGCCTGCTCGATCCTGTCTAAATTTATCCTCTGTTCCAAACCGTTCTCCCGATAAAAAATTGAAATTTTTATTGTCAAAGGCACATTGGCTCAACGCGCCGTCCGCTACCCCCCGGCAAAGCGGAAAAGCAGAGCGGATCCGATCTGCGATTCTTCATTGAAATATTATACCAAAACGACCGTGAAACTTCAAGGGAAAAAGATATGAAATGTTCCTAAAAATTGTCCTCTAGATTCGTCTTATTTACCAAAACCTTTTTCTGCACTCCGATCTCCTCCTTGCAGCGGCACTGCGCCGTAAGCACACAGGAGCCCTCGGAAAAGCTGTATGTGATATCTTCCCGCAAAACGCTCCCTCCGGGGGCGATGGAAGCTTTCTGCGCCTGGCGAAGCTTAAACAGTGCTTCTTCCTTTTGCTCTTCCCTGCTAAGCTTTCTTTCCTTTTCTTCCAGCGGCTCCCATATTTCCTGCTCAAGGGCCGCGGGCAGGACAGTTCCAAGGGCAGTCAGGTCCTGCCGCTTCCGATAGATCCTGCATTCCCCTTCCGGCGCGGTGTGAAATCCCAGCGGCAACTTCAGGCCGAAAAGAATGAGACTGGTGTTTCTCTTCTGCTTTCCCGCGGACACAGTTTCTCTTTTGGTGTCTGACACGAGGATTGTAAATTCCCGGTACGTCTCCGCTGTCACGCTGCCCCTGGCAGCTCCCCAGATCTCCGGGAGCTCTGCCGGCTGCGGAGAATAGGGGTCCGGTATCTCCTTGTAAAGCCCGGCGATCAGCAGCTCGCCCTCACGAACGGTATCGCCGATCTTCACCTCCTGCCTGCCGCATTCGGCTTCTATGCCGAGTATCACCCCATCTCTCGCGGCCATGATATTGGACCACTCGCTGTCATCTGTCATTTCCGGAACAACTGCCTTTTCGCGGACGGAGATTTCCGCAAAGCAGCCGTCCGTGTTCACGGTGGCCCACTGCAGCTCCGGAAGCCGGGAAATCAGCTCATGGGAGGCCTGCTGGGGGGAAAAGCTGCTTTTCCCGGCTCCCGGATAGATCCCGCATTCCATGGCGGCCTTTAAGACCGTCTTTTCACCGAGCGCTTCTGTCCCCGTCACGGTAACCACCCAGAACGATCCGCTCAAAAGCCAGTAGATTCCCATGCCGCAGAGGATCCCAGCCAAAAGCCCCTTTCGCCTCAGAAGCTTTTCCGTCTGAAAAGGGATCCCTCTTTTTTTTACGCAGCGCAGGCGCACCCTGCAGCGTCTCGCCAAGGGCAGAAGCCTTCTGTATTCCGCTGCCCGGCAGCTTGCGGCAGCTGTTTCCCCTCTGTGAGAAAATCCCCAGAAGCCAAAGCCGCTCCTGGCGGCCGTGTTGAAAAAACGGGCCGATTCCCCCTGGACCGTAAACTGAACGCTGCCCGTGATAAGATGAAACAGTTTTTCCAGCACAAAATGCCTCCTAGTAGGTATATTCCACGCTGCTGATAAAGCCCTCCACCACGGCGGCGCTTTCCGTCAGCCGTTTGAGCTTCAGGCTCTTTCCGGAAAATCTTACAGTAAGCCTTCCGGCACGGACGATCACCTTTTCGTCATCGTAATCCACAATGCCGTCGCAGCCATCCACCACGGCAGTGCGGTTCCCGGTAATCTCAACGACCGATCCTCCCTTTCCCCGCTGCACCATACTGATCCCTCCCACGGGAAATATTATGATTTCCCGGCAGAATGTATAACGGCTTTCCCTCATAATTATCTCTCAAAAGGAGGTAGAGATCATGAGCTTTGATAATCACGGCGCCGCGGCGCTTCGCCAAAACTGGAGAAGCAGGAGCCTTTTTCCGCTGCTGCGCCAAAAGGGGGCGCCGCTGCTCTGCGCCGTATCCCTTTTGCTGCTCCTGTGCGCCCTTATCTCCTTTCCGGAACTTGTAAAGGACAGCGTCAGAAACAGCCTGCTGTACTGCATTACTGCCCTTGTGCCCTCCCTGTTTCCTTTCATGGTTCTCAGCAGCTTTGCGGTCTACTCGGGAGCGGGAGATCTTTTCGGGCGCTGCTTTGATTTCCCCGCCAGGTTCTTGTTCCGGCTTCCGTCTGTCTGCGTATTTCCCATAATCATGAGCTTTATCGGCGGATACCCCACCGGCGCCCGGTGCGCTTCCCTCCTTCTTTCCGAAGGAAAGATCAATGAGGAACAGGCCGGCAGGATGCTCCTGTTCTGCGTGAATCCCGGCATCGCTTTTGTGGTCACATTTCTGGGAGGAGGGATTTTGCAAAGCTTTTTCCTGGGCTGGCTCCTGTTCTGGGCCATCACCCTTTCCGGCATGATCCTGGGCATTCTTTCCGGTCTGCGGTCCCCCATCCCGGAAAAGAGGGTGCAGAACAGTCAGGCCGCACACAAGGGAGCCCTGATCCTCTCGGTTTCCGACGCTTCCAAAAGCGTGTGCGTCATGTGCGCCTGCATCATGCTTTTCGCAGGCTTTACAGCCCTGCTTCGCGGGTCAGGGATCCTCCGCTTCCTTTCTGGAGCCCTGCGCGCGGTCCTGCCTGTTACTCCTATGGAATCAGCGGCGCTGCTCTCTTTTTTGCTGGAGGTCACCGGCGGAACAGGCGCGGCCGCCCAATTCCGTGTAAGTCCCCCGTTCTATGCCTTTGGACTGGCCTTTGGCGGGCTCTGTGTCCATCTTCAGGTCTTTTCCTTTTTCAGGGCCCTTCCTGTCAGGAAGTGGAAATTCTTTCTGTTCAGAGTTCTCCACGGCCTTCTTGCCGCTCTGCTCTGCTTTGCTTTTTCAGCCTTGATGCCCGGAACAGTTGTCAATGCGTGGGCGGCAGCAGGAGGTGTGAAGGAGATCAGTGCTTTTTCAGGCACTGCCGCAGGCGGGCTTTCCCTGCTGTTTTTGTGTATGGCTTTTTTGCTTATTACCTCGCAGGGTCGAAACGGACAGGAAGAAATCGTTGCGAAGCAGGAGAAGTTGTGCTAAAATAATCGCGAAGCGATTATTAGGAGAAGTCCTGAACCGCACAGCGGTTCTCTTTTTCCTGCGGAAAAAGCACCGGCCTTCTCAATATCAGTTGGCGCTAAAATAATCGCGAAGCGATTATTAGGAGAAGTCCTGAACCGCACAGCAGTTCTCTTTTTCCTGCGGAAAAAGCACCGGCCTTCTCAAAGCAGTTGGCGCTAAAATAATCGCGAAGCGATTATCAGGAGAAGTTTCTTTTTGCTTTTCACAGAATCAGATACGCGGCCATGGGCCGCTTTTTCCAAGAAATACCGCAGCAGCTCTGCTTTGGAACGGAAAGGAACAGGAATGGAATACACACTTGATATGGGGGCGTGGAACAGCGTTTTCGCCGTGCCCTGTTCCCTTGTGGACACACACATAAAGCTGGCGGGAAAGGAACAGCTTCAGGTCATTCTATGGATGCTCCGGCATGCGGGAGAAGCTGTTTCTCCCGCAGAATTATCCACGGCCTTGGGGATCAGCAAAGACAGCGTTCTGGATGCGCTGGAATACTGGCAGGACAGGGGCCTGCTTGCGGGGCATGAGGGCTCGCTGTTTCCGGCCGGTGCCTCTGAAGCCGCTCCCGCCGCTCAAAAGCAGCCTGCTCCTTCTCAGGAAAAGCCTCCGGAACCCGCTTCCGTGCTTCCTCCGAAGAAGCGCCTTGTAAAGCCCGACGCTTCTTATCTCGCCGCAAGGATAAAGGAGTCGGATTCCATTCGCTTCCTGCTGCAGGAGGCGGAAACGACCCTGGGAATCCTGTCCCCCGCCATGACCTCTGTGCTGCTGGCAAGCTGTGATGATTACGGGCTTCCTGTTGAGGTGGTGGTAATGCTGGTGCATTACGCGAAGGAAGTTGGAAAAACCGGCACCGCCTATATTGATTCTGTGGCAAGAGACTGGGCCGAAAGCAATGTGTTCACCCTGGAAGCCGCCGAAGAAAAGCTTCGCGAGCTGAGTGAAAAACGGCTGGCGTGGGGAAAAGTATCCGCTGTGGCGGGCCTCCCGAAACGCCACCCCTCCAAAAAGGAAGAGGAAGCCGCCTACCGCTGGGTCTGCCAGTGGAAATTTTCGCAGGACATGCTTTCCGCGGCCTACGAGCGTTGCGTGGACCACACCGGGAAGCTCAGCATATCTTACATGAATAAGATCCTGAACCGCTGGCACGAAGAGGGCATTCAGAACAAGGGCCAGCTGGAGCAGGCAGAACAGAAAAAGCAGGAAGAAAAGAGAAGCAGCGCAAGCTATGATATCGACGAGCTTGAAAGCCTCAGCTTCTTCGATCCGCCGGAGGAATTGTAAATGGGATACGAAAGGAAGATCTATGAAGAGGCCTCTGCGGAGCTGGAACGCAGAAGGCAAATTGCGGAAGGCGCCGCTCGTGAAAAAAGAGAAGCCTTTTACGCCAGGTGCCCGGAAGCTGAGGCCATTCAGGAGGCTATCGCCTCCAATGCCGCGGGAGCGGCCAAAGCCGTGATAAGCGGAGGAAATGTCCGCGAAGAGCTGGAAAAACTCAAAAGCCGGGCATCGAAACTCAGTGAAAAATATGACGGACTTTTGAAAAAAGAGGGCCTTACCCGCCAGGACATCACGCCCCGGTACACCTGCGAGATCTGCAGCGACACCGGCATCCATGATGGGAAAATGTGCAGCTGTTTTAAGGAACTGCAGAAAAGCATCGCTTACAGAAATCTGAGTATGGACGTACCCCTGGAAAAGTCCACCTTTGCTTCCTTCTCTCTGGACTATTATCAAAACGATGAGCGCGCTTACCGTCAGATGGAAATGATCTTTCATTCCTGCAAGTCATACGCAGAGCGTTTTCGTTCCACCTCCCCCAGCCTGCTTTTCAAGGGAGGCACAGGTCTCGGAAAGACCCACCTTTCCCTTGCCATAGCCGGAGAAGTGATCAAGAAGGGGTTCGGCGTGATCTATGGCTCTGCCCAGAGCTTTGCGCTGTCTCTGGAAAAGGAACGCTTTGACCGCAGGGATCCCAGCGATCTCAGCGACACACAGGGGCAATTGGTTTCCTGCGATCTTCTGATCCTTGACGACCTGGGAACAGAATTCCCCTCCGCCTATGTAAACGCGGCTCTATACGATGTGCTGAACACAAGAATGCTTGCGCGCAAGCCCACCATCATCAGCACAAACCTTTCCCTTGCTGAGCTGGAAAAGCGCTACAGTGAACGGTTTGCCTCCCGTATCTCAGGCTACTACGGGAAATATGAATTTCTCGGGCGCGATGTCCGCATCGAGCAGCAGAAAAGCCGCCGCTCCAAGGCTGTCGGAGGAACCGGAGCATGAGTGAAGCAAAGGGTACCGGCAGCATTCTTGAGCTTTCCTTCCGCATGGGCAGAGTCCTGCTGGAAAACGGCGCTGAGATTTCCCGGGTGCAGGAAACCATGGAGCGCGTGGCAAGATCCTTTCATGCGGAAGACTTCAATGTTTACGTGCTTACAAACGCCATTTTCGCCTCGGGAAAGGAAAACGGCGTGGAAAAGAAAACAGAACTGAAGCATATTCCCAGTACGAGCATCCACTTCGGCCGCATCTGCGCCGTAAATCAGTTGTCACGTGAGATCGCCAAGGGAAAGCATACGGTGGAAGAAGCTTTTTCGATCCTGGAAAAAGCCGAACGGATCCCCTATTCCCCGTTTCCCCTGACCATTCTTGCCTGCGCTCTGGGCAGCGCCGGCTTCAGCTACCTGTTCGGCGGCAGCGGCTGGGACGCCCTGACCGCTTTTCTGTGCGGTCTTCTGCTGGAGCCTTTCCTCTATTGGGTGGGAAAGAGAAAATTATCCAAATTCCTTGTCAATCTTTCCGCCAGCGCCCTTGTTGCGTTTTTCAGTTGTATTTTTCTGCTTCTGGGCCTTGGACAGAACCTGGACAAAATCATCATTGGTTCCATTATCCGTCTGGTGCCCGGCGTGGCCCTTACCACCTCGATCAGAGACTTTTTTAACGGCGATTATTTGAGCGGGACCATCCGTATGATAGACGCCTTTCTCATCGGCGGCTGTATCGCGGTGGGCGTAGGCGTTGTGGTCCGCCTGTTTTCTCCGCTGCTGGGAGGGATTCTGACATGACGTTTTTTCTGACATGCCTCTTCCAATCCATAGCAGCCTTTGTTGCCACCATCGCTTTTGCCATCATCTTTCACACGCCGAAGAAGGAGCTTGTCTGGACGGGATTTACCGGAGGCGCCGGATGGCTTGTATACCTTCTGGCCATTCATTTCGGCTGCGGAGTGGTGGCGGCTTCCTTTCTCGCCACTGTCGCCCTTGTCTGGCTTTCCAGGATCTTTTCCTTTGCGCGGAAAACGCCTGTTACGGTTTATCTGATCTGCGGTATTTTCCCACTGGTCCCCGGCGCCGGGATCTACTACACCGGCTACCACTTTTTTATGAGCGATAACGCCCAGGCGCTGAGCAAGGGCCTGGAGACCATCAAGATCGCCATTGCCATCGCTTTAGGCATCGGCATCGTCATGTCCCTTCCCCGGATCCTGTTCACCTTCCGGCGCAGTTCCAAAAAGCAGCCGGGAGAAAAAAATTCCTGAAAGGAGACGGCTTATGCCCCTGCAAACCGTGACCATTGGAAAAAACGACAGCGGGCAGCGGCTGGACAAGTTCCTGACAAAAGCTTACCCAAACCTGCCGCAGGCCGTGCTTTACAAGTGCATCCGGAAAAAGGACGTGAAGCGCAACGGCAAGCGCTGTGACGCCTCTGACCGGCTGCAGGAGGGCGATGTGCTTTCCCTTTACTGGCAGGAGGATTTCTTTCAGAAGGAGCCTGAAGAATACGATTTTCTGAAGGCCCCTCTCACGCTGTCTATTCTATACGAGGACGAAAATATCCTGATCCTCGATAAAAAGCCGGGCCTTATCGTCCATCCGGACGAGACCTATCATTTCGATTCCCTCATCGCCCGGGTCCAGCACTATCTGTTTGAAAAAAAGGAGTATGATCCCAAAGCGGAAAATGCCTTTGCCCCCGCCCTCGTTAACCGCATAGACCGCAACACCGGTGGTATCGTCATGGCCGCCAAAAACGCCGAGGCTCTGCGGATCATGAATCAGAAGGTCAAAAACAGAGAGCTTCAAAAGCTGTATCTCTGCGTTGTCTGCGGCAGGCCGGAAAAGCAGGAGGCGATCCTCACCGGTTATCTGGATAAAAATGAAACCCAGAACCGCGTCTATATCCGCAAAAGCCCCGGAAAGGACTCCAGAAGCATCCGCACAAAATACCGGGTGCTGGAAACCAGGCGGGAGTTTTCCCTGCTGGAGGTGGAGCTCCTCACCGGCCGCACTCATCAGATCAGGGCCCACCTGGCCTCCATCGGCCATCCCTTAGCGGGAGACGGCAAATACGGAAAAAACGCGGTAAACAAAAATACTCCTTTCCCCTATCAGGCCCTTTATTCCTATAAGCTCCGCTTTACGTTTACAACCGATGCCGGAATTCTGGGATACCTCAATGGGAAGGAATTCACGGCAAACAACATCTGGTTTTTACCCGCATTTGAAAAGTTTCCAAGATAGAAGCTAACCCCCGGCGTAGCCGGGGGGTTCAGCCTGTCGAGAAAGCCTTCGGCCGGGCCGGCATCCAGCATCCAGAATCCAGCAAGGCAAAAGCCGGCGTTTCATACGCCGGCTTTCGCTCTTAAAAACGCATTCGAAGCTTACTCGAAAGCTACCCCTATCTTTTGTCAGAAGCAATTCTCTAAATGGCGGGCACAGGCCCTGTCAGCAGCACCTCATACGTTCCATTTACTTCCGGTCTGCCAGGGTCCTCCACAACGATGGTCATCATGAAAACGCTGTTCAGGACAAATCCGATCTTGATCTCCCGGCTTCCCTTGATCAGAAAGGTCTGCTCCGGATCGATCACTTGCTCACTCTTCCTCCACGGGCTGCTCAACTCATACTTCAAGGAATTGGCAAGTTCTTTCTCCAGCGTCACAGTGCGGCCGCCATCGCTGTACTGAATTTCTGTCGCCTCGGAAATGATCCGCTGGGTCTCATTTCCCTGCCGGTAGCGAACCAGAATTGCCGCAGCTTCCGCCCTGGTAGCGGTTTTTTGTGGGGCTAACTCTTTCGGGGACCTGCCGTTGATGATCCCCATGTATTCCACCGCCCAGCACATGGCTTCCTTCGCGTAGTCTGAGACCCTATCCACATCCCGGTATTCCTTTGAATACTCCAGATTTTCAGGTGTCCCCGGTACTCCATTGACTCTCAACTGATACTCATAGAAAGTATACCGGTACAGCATCGCTGCAATTTCCTGGCGGGTCACAAGCCCATTCGGATCAAACCTGCCGGAGCTTTTCCCGAAAACGATTTTTTGCTCCGTTGCCCATTTCACCGCTTGAAAGTAATAAGATCCAGGCAGCACATCCTGATAGTCCTGTCCCCTTCCGCTAGTTGAGCAGAGATAGGCCATGTTCCAGAGCATCACAGTGAAATCCGCCCGTGTAACCGGTTTATCAGGGGCAAAGGTATGATTGGGATACCCCTTAATAATCTTGCGAGTACTTGCAGCGGCGATCTCTTTTGCTGCCCAGTGTGTCTCTGCCACATCAACGAAATCGTTCCCTGCCGCCTTTGCGGGAGTGACTGTTCCGCAAACCGCCATCATAACGGCAAGGATCAGTGCAAAACATTTCTTTTTCATAGCCCTCTCCTTTTTTCATGGATGGAAATACTACCAATGCAGAAAGAGAGCAACAGATCACTCCATATCTGCTGACTCCATAAG
Source organism: uncultured Acutalibacter sp. (assembly GCA_964577585.1). GTDB lineage: Bacteria > Bacillota > Clostridia > Oscillospirales > Acutalibacteraceae > Acutalibacter. The sequence goes on along the minus strand of CAZNZS010000036.1, from coordinate 1,502 downwards.
CTTTCCATCAACTAAGTCAATTGGATCACTTGGGAATTCAACAACCGAAGAAATAGAATCGAGTTCCATTCCCGCCCGGCTAATGGTTTTGATTTGATATTCCCCTACAATGCCGCTTATACTGATCTTGCTTTCGGAGGCATCGATCATCGCGGAGCCATCACTCGTTGCAGTCAAAATCATTACAGGTGCTTCTCCCGCGACACTGCTGTACGCATATTCGAATTTAGAATTAATTTTATTGAATTCCACATTACCGGATTTGAAGAGAGTAACTTTCCCTATGTCAGCACCGCTAACACGTGAATACCATCCTGGATCTGCAACTACAACAGATGTTAATCCGCTTTCTTCGGTGCTCTCAAAGGTAAAGGTTTCACTTACAGGAACATCCAAACAAAGGACAGCCGGTGTGTTTTCACCCAGGGGGAGAATTCCCATACTGTATATCTCCATATCTCCCTCCAACCCGTCATTCCAGGTGAGAGATTGCCCCTGATCATTGGTAACCGTAAAACTACCTGTCAAAGGGATCTGCAACGTTGCAAATCCTGATTGATCCGTCAGATAATTTGCTGAAGAACTATTTGATGTTGCCGCGGTTGAACTTGAATTATCAGTATTAGTAGCACCATCAATATCAATCTTTTTAAAATTTGAAAAGTCGTCTATGACAGATAAATAGTAAAGCTGGGTAGCATTCGAAATGCCAGAGTTAGTGATGGCACCCGAAGTGGAAATCGTCATGGTCTGTTCTGACCACCTGTTTGGATCGTAGACCTTCAATTTATAAGTTGTGGTGTTAATTTTTTCACAAGAATTAACCACTACGCTATGTCCTTCTACATCATTAGTTCCATGCCAATAGTATGAAAGCAACGACGGCCCTGCTGAGTCACTGCATTTCGACAACACGAAATCAAAATCAGTATATCCTGGTGTTTTAACTATATTAAATGCGTTTTGATAATAGTTTACTGCACTCTCTGATTTTGTCTTCTTAGTTATTGTAGCCCCATTCATTGTGCTTGCAGAGGAATAATTCTCATTAAAAGCGATCTTCCCTAATTTGTCAAGGATCGTTATTGCGCTCATTCCAAAGCAAGATCCACCCCATTCCCATTTTTTATTTGTATTGGGGTCAGTAAAAGATGGTTTTCCGAGATTCATAATCGTGCTATCAACCAACAAACCAGGATTATAAGAGGCGTACGCGTTTTTTAATTTATTTAGATGGGCTTGCGTCATATAATAATACGTATCTCTTGAAAAATACGCCGATGTATTTCGTGCATTCAAATTATCTTTTCCGTAAATAATTCTTTCAACATTTGTCCCGAAAGCTGTAATTGCGCAAGCGGCCTCAATACGAGTCATACTTTTTTTGGGTGAAAGCCATCCTAAAATGGGCTCAATCACTTTATTGGCAATTGCCCAGGCCATGGCATCTCTTGCATAGCTGGAAACATTGCTGTAATCGGAATATCCCGTAATGGAGCCGG
>CAZNZS010000035.1:0-21523 GCA_964577585.1 uncultured Acutalibacter sp. | reverse complement strand
AATTGGCTGAGTTCTTAGAAAATGTACTGTGATACAAAAAAACAGCAACCCGGGCGGCGTTCTACGAGGAGCGCTGCCCGGCTTGCTGTTTCACCGTTCAACAAAACGTTTCCTATCATGATCCCGTACGCATGAGCATGATCAAAACAGCTCGACACGCCCAAGCAACAGGTCGATCAGATTGCAGTGGAAAATGCCGTTGTCATCATAAAAGCTATGCGGCACATCCATGCGAACGATCATCTTTTTGAAAAAGTCCTTTGTAAGCATCAGAGACGACAACTCGGAGGACTCCTTTTTTTCGGTATCCATTTGGAGAGCGGACTGTACATAGATTTTCTTATCCGCATCGTTTACCACGAAGTCGATCTCCTTTTGAGCCTTTCCGCCGTCGGTGCGGTCATAGACAACGCCCACATCTACAGAATATCCCCGCCGCAGAAGCTCGTTGTAAATGATATTCTCCATAATGTGACCCGGATCGTACTGACGGTAATTCAACCGGGCGTTCCGAAGCCCAATATCTGTGTAATAGTATTTGTTGGGGTAATTGAAGTAGGTCTTTCCCTTCACATCATACCTCTTTGCCACGGAAAGCAGGAAAGAGTCGATGATGTGCTGCACATAATTTCCTACCAGTGCAGGATTTACCTTCTCATTCTTCATGGAGGAAATGGCGTTTGCTATATTGTTGGGGTTGGTAAGCGAGCTGATCTGCGAAGCCAAAAAATCCAGAATATCGTTTAAGATATCCTCCCGTTCGATGCCGTTCCGCTCCACGATATCCTTGATATATAATTCGCTGTAAAGAGAAGACAGGTACGCTTTTTTGTCCTGTTCCTCCTCCAAAGCCAGCAGCCTTGGCATACCGCCGTAAAGCATGTAGGTATCCAGTGCCTTACGTTCCTCGCCGCCCACATAGGAATAAAATTCTTCAAAGGAAAGCGGAAACACATGGATCTGCGTAGCCCTGCCGCGAAACTCAGTGGCAATATCCTTGGATAGCCCTTTGGAGTTGCTGCCGGTCACATACACGTCAAGGTTCTTATATGCCTTAAGCTCGTTGAGCATATCATAGATGGTGACCTCGATCCCGCCATTTTCCCTGTCCACCACTTTTGTGGTGAGCTGAACCTCGTCGATAAACAGGTAGAACTTCTCGCTGCTCTTTGCCTGGACAATACCCTCTACATATTCGCAAAGCGTGATGGGATTTCGGAATTTGTAAAATCGGCGCTGATCCAGTTCGAGCTTGATAATTTGCTCTTTGGAAACTCCCAGCGTCAGGAGATATTCATAGAACAGGTCAAAAAGGAGGACGGATTTTCCGCATCGGCAAATGCCTGTAATGACCTTGATTTCTCCATTCCACATATGATGAATCAACCGATTTAAGTAGCAATCTCGTTGGATCATGGATTTCACCTCAAACTTGGGACAAAAATGTCCAAACTTCCATGTATAGTATACCGCAGCTTTCGCAAAATATCAAGACTGCTCCTGTAAACTTACAAAGAAGTTGAGACAATTACGACTGAAGCATAAGGTGAGGTTAAAAAGGTCAGATTCTTCCTGGCTTATCTCACCGTAGGTATGTGTTTTTTCCCGGAGATATGCGGAGGAATTACGGAACGCTCCGGTACGGGGCAGCTCAAAGAAAGATTGCTCCGGCTTTCGGTTCCTTTCGGATTGACAAATAGGGAAAGCGCAGTATAATGAAGTCAAAATCAGCTTTTTGCAGCAGCGTACATTCCGGGGATACCGCAGGTATATCTGCAGCCTCCCGGAAGGGGCGGCGAGCCGCTGCCCTGTGATGAAAACGTGGGAACGCAATTTGCACTGCAAATTGACCCCCAGCTAAAGCTCCAACGAGCACCTACTCATTTCATGAGTCAGAGCTCGCCTCCGCTTTATCCGGTCATTTTGTGCTGCAAAAGGCTGATTCTTTTTTCTTTGCGAGGAAACCCTATGAAAATCAAAAATGAAACCGTCTCTTTTGAGGAATGGGATATGGCATTCGTCCAAAAATTCGGTTTGGCACAGGCTGCCGAGCTGGTATTGGCCTTTCGGGATTTCAACCCCCGGCTGCCCTTCCTCTATGATACCGCCCAGCTGGCGCATTTTCTGGGCACGGGAAAGAAAGCTCTGCTGAACTTTTTCCGGCACATCGACCGGGAATATCGCACGGTCAATATCAAAAAGAAAAACGGCGGCGGCCGAACCCTTCATGTGCCCAGTCAAGGTTTGAAGCAGATCCAGAAAAAGATCCTGCATAAGCTCCTGGACACTTTTCCCGTTTCTCCCTATGCCACCGCTTACAAGGCGGGCTCCGTCCTCCAAAATAACGCCGCGTCCCATGTGGGAAAGTGGTATCTGCTCAAGCTTGATATCACCGACTTCTTCGGGAGTATTTCCTTCCAGCAGGTATACAGCGCCGCCTTTCATACCCGGTATTTCCCCAAGCAGACCGGCGTGATCCTGGCAACGCTCTGCTGCCGGAACGATGTTCTGCCCCAGGGCGCCCCAACTTCCCCGGCTTTGTCCAATCTGGTGATGAAAAACTTTGATGATGCCATGGGTGCCTGGTGCGGGCGCCGGGGCATTGCCTACACCCGCTACTGCGACGATATGACCTTTTCCGCCGACAAGCCCCTATACCAGGTCTATGAAAAGGCCAAAGCCATGCTGGAGGAAATGGGCTTTGCGCTCAATGAGAAAAAGACCCGCTTTGTGACAAGGGCCAACCGGCAAAGCGTGACCGGGCTGACGGTAAACGAAAAGGTCGCGGTTCCCCGGGACTATAAGCGCAGGCTGCGGCAGGAACTCTACTACACCCTGAAATTCGGCGCCAAGGAGGCCATGCACATGAAGCCCGCGGCGGATTTTCGGGCGCAGATGCGATCCAAGCCCCGCAGCTCCCAAAAGCGAAATCGGGAACTGCAATATCTGGATCATCTGCAGGGAAAGCTTCATTTTATCCTGCAAATCGAGCCGGAGAACCGATGGTTCCAGGACGCCGCAGAGCAGCTGCGCCGGCTGTATAAGGAGACAGCGGCGCAGCTGCAGTGGGAAGATTAAAGGGACCGCACGATCCCGGCTGACCGGCAATATGACGGAACCCAGCGAAGAATAAAAGGAAAAGCCTGAAACAGGAAAAACAGGACACGGGACAAGTCCCGTGTCCTATTCACAATGTGATATGAGCAAAGGAGAACGAAAAAAGGAAAAATGGGAGGAAGGTATTTTTAATGATGCCTTGGATTACATTTCCAAAAATAGGCGTTAAAGAGAAAAGAGGATTTTAGTTTTTTTCGTCTCCACACGCGGAAAGCACTACATGGGATGGACTGTTTTTTTCACATCCCGTGTGGTATTTTTATTCCATCAAAAAGAAACCCTTGTTGTTGAAATTTGAGAGGAGGTTCACCATGGGCTATTTTCCCCAATATGCCATCGAGTATATGGAGCGTCCCCTTCGGGAGGATCACAGTATTTCGTCTTATACCCAACAGCTTCAATTTTATCTGGAAGATCTGCTCTCCGCACTGGAGGACCGGGGCGTAAACAGGGAAGCCTTATGCGCCGCTGACAGCGCTCCTTTATGGGAGTATTATGAGCCTCACGCCAGATACCATTATTACGAGGTCTTTTTTGCGGGGAATGCCTCGCTCAAGGATCTGATCGCTGCCGCAGGGGAGGTAGCCTTCCTGCTTCGGGAGGAACAGCCTGTGGAAATCGTTCCTTTCCCTGAGGAAGAACAGCTTGCCGAGCCCTTTGAGCAGTTAAGGCTGACTGCGTAAGGGGAAATAAGAAACCCGGCTTCGTTGACAGATCGTAGGGAGTATCGTACAATATCCGTAAAAGAACGCAGATAAGGGGGAAAGGATATGTATGCCGCTCAGCCCAAAAAGCTGCTTATCATGAATATCCTGGACATTCTCCGAAAGTACAGCGATGAGACCCACCGGCTCAGTCAGAAGGAGATCGCAGACCGCCTTCGGAATGAGTACGATATGACGGCTGATCGGAAATCCATCAAGCGGAACCTGATGGACCTGATTGACTTCGGCTATGAGATCGAATACACCGAAACTGCCCGTCAGAGTCTCAATCCCAAAACCGGAGCCGTTGAGGAGAATGTAATCCTTTCCGATTTCTATCTGGTGCGGGAGTTCAGCGATAGCGAACTGCGGCTGCTGATTGACAGCGTCCTTTTTTCCAGGCACATTCCTTACAACCAGTGCAGGGAGCTGGTAGAAAAGCTGGAGGGGCTGTCCAACCGGTACTTCCAGTCCCGGGTCAGGCATATCCGCACCATGCCGGAGGACGCGCCTGCAAACAAACAGCTTTTCTATACCATCGAAACGCTGGACGAGGCCATGACCCGCAACAGGCAGGTATCCTTTTTCTATAACTCCTACGGTCTGGATAAGAAGCTGCATCCCCGACCGGGGAAAGACGGTAAGCCCCGGCAGGTGGTTGCCAATCCTTACCAAATCGCGGCCGCCAACGGGCGGTACTATCTCATCTGCAACTACGAAGGCCACGACAACGCCATCAACTGCCGGCTGGACCGGATCACCGACATCCGGCTGCTGGAAACCCCATGCAAGCCCATGAAGCAGGTTCGGGGGCTGGAAAACGGACTGGATCTGCCAAAGCACATGGCGGAGCACATCTATATGTTCACCGGAGAAAGCGCCCCGGTGACCTTCCGTTTCAAGAAATACCTGACTGGCGAAGTCATCGACTGGTTCGGCAGGAACGTGGATTTCTCCGACGAGACGGAGGACGAGGCAACCGTCAGGGTAGTGGTGAACCTGGAGGCTATGCGGAGGTGGGCCTTGCAGTACGCCCTTCATGCTCGGGTACTGACCCCGGAGAGTCTGGCGGACACAGTGAAGCAGGATATAAGAAAGGCCAAAGAAAACTACGGCTTATAAGTGAAAAAAGGAGTATGTGGAAATGGGCAAACAAGAAAGGCTGGAAGAATTGTTCTCAAAGTGGAAGAAACTTCACACACGGAAGGACTCCGACGAAGAAAAAACGCTGCCCTACTGCAAAGGGAAAGAAGTGCCGGAGAACTTCTATAAAAGTTTCTGCTATGACGGCTTTCTAACATACTATGACAGCGAGAAAAAGACAGTCCTCTTTCTCTGCCGGGAAGCTAACGCTTTCGAAACAGGTGAGTTGAAACCCGAAACGGGAAAAAAGTTTTGGATGTGGGATGTATATCAGAAAAAAGTCGAAAATAAAAAGCTCTCCAAAGTGGAAAAAAAGTACTGGAGCTTTCTTGAGAAGACGATCGATCACTATTGTCAGTGTAAGCCGGAAGAATTAGACATCGCCTATATGAACCTGAACAAGCGCGGAGGGTTTGGAAGCTGTACTCAATCCCGCTTGAAAAACTATGTGCAAAGATATAAGGAAGAAATTAAAGAGGAGATCGAGATTATAAACCCGGATTGGATCATTTGCGGCGGCACATACGGAATTGTAACAAATAAAAACTATGGGCTTACCGATTTGCCGCCGCAGCAGATCATAGATGAATACCACCCGTCCTACCGGAAATTAAAAATGGAGAACATCTGATACAAAAGCGCCTCCCATGAAAACGGACACAGGATCCTACAGAACAAGGACGCCTGTGTCCCTTTTTCTCCCCATCGTTTGGTGTATATTATAGCTACACCAAACAAGGAGGAACCATTATGAGTGCATTTGACAGGGTCATTGGGTATGAAGCAATCAAGAAAGAACTGATGCAGCTGTGCGACATGATGCAAAACTGGGAGGTATATGAGCGCTTGGGCGCAAAGTACTCCCGGGGGCTGCTGCTGGAGGGGGAACCCGGGCTGGGGAAGTCTCTCATAGCACAGTGCTTTATTGAGGAAAGCGGGCGCAAGTCCTTCCTTCTCCGCCGCAACAAACCGGACGGAGACTTTGTGAAGGAGATCCACCGGGTATTCCAAGAGGCCGCCGACAGCGAGCCGTCCATTATCCTTCTGGACGACATGGACAAGTTCGTGGTGGAGGAGAAATCCAAGGAGGAGTATGTGGCGCTGCAAACCGCCATTGACGAGGTGGCAAACCGGAACGTTTACGTGATTGCCACGGCAAACGGGACCCGTAATATTCCCGATTCTCTGCTACGCGCAGGGCGGTTCGACCGCAAAATTCATTTGGAGAATCCGCAAGGAAAAGATGCGGAGAGAATTATCGAGCATTACCTAAGCCAAAAGGCTCTCGGTGCGACAGTCAACGCCGCCGATGTGGCAAAAGCCTTGGCAGGACAGTCCTGCGCTGAACTGGAGACAGTGCTGAACGAGGCGGCTATCTACGCCGGCAGCGAACGCAGTGAAAAGGTGGAGCAACGGCATATTTTGAAAGCAATTCTCCGGGAAGAGCACAATGTAATCGACACGGAAACTGCACGGGAAGATAACGAGCTGTTACAGATCGCCTGCCACGAGGCTGGGCACGTGACAATGCAGGAACTGCTCTGTGAGGGCGGTGTGGGCTTTGCCTCCATTCTTCCCGGCAAATACCGCCGGGGAGGGTTCATGATCCCCTGTGCAGACCGCCACAACAGGACTGATCCCATTCTCATCAGCCTGAGCGGCCTGGCAGCAGTGGAGCTGCGGTTTGGAAAGATTGACGACGGCTCGTACTCGGATCTGAGAAGAGCCCGCTATTTCGTCAGACGCTCTGTTCTGGAAGACGGATATTTCGGGTTTTCCAATCTGGAATTGGACTGCGGACCTCGTGAAGAATCTTCCGAGACTTCCGCAGGACGGCAGGAAGCCATCGTCGGCGCAGAGATGGAAAGGTATCGGAGTATCGCAAGGAGTATTCTTGCGGCAAACCGCTCTTTGCTCGACCGGATTACCGAGGAGCTTATGGAAAAACACGTCCTCCTGAACTCCGATATCAAGCGGATTCGGGAAAGCTGCAAAATCAGTACCGATTTTTCCAAGCTTCTTTGCTAGCTTTAGGGAACCACTGAACAAACCACACCTAACGGCTTGGTGCACATCTCACTTGCATCTTTTCCGTCATAGCGCACAGTTTTCGCTTGCCAATCGCCAGATTGGCTGCGCTCAATCTGTACACTCTGACGAAAAATCTGACTGCGCGATATGCACACCAGGTTTATTCAGCACTTCCCTAGGAAACACGTCCCAGAGAGTATTTCTGTCGCAGTCCCTTGTTTCGGCAATTTTTATATCAATCGTAAAATCTGCCGCAAGATTGCCGGCGGCGTTTGTCAAACCAAGCTTTGACAGGGTCTTTCGTATCTGCTATAATTCCTGTTAGACAAAACAGGAAGGAGCACTGCTTTATGGCAAAATTTATTCCCTATGAAAAGCTTTCCAAGAAAGCAAAACGAAAAATTGACGCCGCCGGGCGGGGCAGCTGGAACGGGTTAAATCCCGTCACGCGGCGGCCCGCAAATCCCAAGGCGTACAACAGAAAAAAGGCACAGAATTGGAAACATGATCCCGGTTCTGTGCCTTTTTCTTTTGCATTGTTTTCCTGTGCTGTTATTTGACTTTGCGTTTGTTTTCCTGCTTATAGCAGCCCTTTTTGTTCCTTCCACTCCAGGACCCGGCGAACGGATTCCTCAATGCGCTTTTGCGGCACGGTCCCGCTTTTTGCCGCCGAGAGCAGGGCCTGATAGCCTTCCGCCCAATCGGAGGTCAAAAGCAGGTCGTTTCCCGCCAGGAAGGCTGCCACAGCGGGGGACTCCCCGCCTGTGTAGAGCCCGATGGCATCCATGGAAAGGTCGTCTGTCATGATCACGCCCTGAAAATGAAGCTCATTCCGCAGGACCTCATGGACCGCTTTCGAAAGGGAGGCGGGCTTTTTGGGATCCATGGCCGTTACGATGTTGTGGGAAACCAGCACGCTGGGAGCTCCGGCTTTGATCCCGGCCTCAAAGGTCAAAAAATCTTCTGTTTGAAATTGCTCATAGGGCCTGTTATCGATGGAAATTCCGGTATGGGTATCCAGATTATTGCCGTAGCCGGGGAAATGCTTCAGCGCCCCGGAAAGGTTCTCTTGCTCCATGGTCTCCACCATAGCGCCGATCACCCTGGCGGCTTCCCCAGCGGGAACGCCCAGGGTGCGGTTGTAGATATAATCTCCGGGATCGGTGGACACATCGCACACCGGGGCAAGGTTCAGGTTTACCCCAAGCTCCAGCAGCAGCCTGGCTTTCGCTTCCGTATCGGCGCGAATGCCCTCAACGCCGCTCTTTTGGTAGATCTCCCGGGGAGAAGCAAAGGGAGTGGAAGCAAGCTTGGGATTGGAGCTGATCCGCACCACTGAGCCGCCCTCTTCATCGGCGGCGATGAGCAGCGGGGTCTTTGACGCTTTTTGCAGGCCACCGGTCATGGCCTGCACCTCCGCCTTGGTTTTTCCCTGAAAATCCTTGGCATACAGGGTGTAGCCCGCGGGATGATAGCGCTTTGTCAAAGCCGCCGCATTGCCGCCGGGATAGCGCGGCAGAAAAAGCTGGCCCACCTTTTCTTCCAGCGTCATGCCGGACAGAAGCACATCAATTTTAGACGGCTGCGGAAGGGGGACCGGTTCTGTCTGGATCGTCTTGTTTCGCAGCACGTTTCCGGCACTATAAAAGATCTGGGCCAGCTGCGCCCGGGTGGCAGTCCCTCGGGGATTCAGCACGGAGGGAGATTCCCCACGCAGGATTCCATGATGGATGGCCCAGTCCACAGCGGTTTTCGCATAATCGGAAACCTGAGAATAATCCCGGAAGGAAGGTGTTGCCGTGCCAAGGGAGGTATCGTTTCCCGTACAGCGCGCATACCGGTACAGAATGGCCGCGATCTGCTCCCTGGTGGCCGGTGCGCCGGGCTGGAACCGGAATTTTCCCACGCCGGAAACAATGGCGTATCGCGCCGCCCACTCCACAGAGGCATAGTACCACTGCCCGGGGGCCACATCCGTAAAATGCCGTTCTGTGCTGTATGCCTCATCAACGCCGGACAGATTTGCCAGCACTTTGACCACCATGGCCCTTGTCACAGCCCCGTGGGGGTCGAACCGGTTGGCGGAAACACCGTGAAAAAGGTCCTGCCGGTAGGTATAGGACACCGCTTCGTAAAACCAGTCGCCGCTCTTCACATCCCGAAACGGCAGGGGAACCTCCGCCGCCGAAGCGGGACTGAAGGTGAGAGCAGCAGCGAGAAGAACAGACACCAGGCAGAGCCAAAGCTTTTTCATAGGAGACCCTCTTTTTTTGTGGGATTTGCAGCCGACGGGAAAGGACAGCGCAGGCCATGTTTTTTTCATTATATCAATTTCAGTTGAAAAAAAGCAAGCTTTCCCCAAATATTGGCGGGCAGCACACAACAGCCGGCCTTTCCTGTGCAGGGAAGGCCGGCTGTGCGTTTATATGATAGGTGAAGCCGAGGGGAAGGGTGGTAAATTGTAGTTTACTTTCCCTTAGCCTCCCCTTGCTTTGCAAGGGGAGGTGTCACGGTGCAACCGTGACGGAGGGGTTCTGGACTACGCCAAAAGCCGCAACAAGAACCCCTCCACCGCCATTCGGCGGTCCGCCTCCCCTTTCAGGGGAGGCGAGAGATGCTGCCTTCACGAGTGGGTGCAGCGGCACGCTGCAAACTTCAATTTAGCGCACATCGTAATCGCTGTCGGGGGACGCAAATCCCCAGGCCCTGCTGCCGGATTCTACCGCAAGCATGATGCGTGCCTCTTCTTTTTCCTCAATTTTCCGCAGTTCCTTCCGGATCTGTCTCTTCATTTGACGCCACTTTCTTTTTCCAGGGAAGCTCATCACCCGATGCCTTGAAATTGTACACAGGTCTCATGATATCGATAACCTCCACCGAATCTTCTATCACATCAATAATATCCTCCAGTGATTTATAGGCCATGGGGGCTTCGTCGATGGTATTTTCATTGACAGAGGTGGTATAGATCCCCTTCATGGCGGCCTGATATGCTTCCAGATCCAGAGTCTCTTTTGCCTTCTGCCGTGACATGATCCTGCCCGCGCCGTGGGGCGCGGAATAATTCCACTGGGGGTTTCCCTTTCCCACAGCCAGAACGGAGCCGTCCCGCATGTTGATGGGGATCAGCACCTTTTCCCCAGCGTGGGCGGCTATCGCGCCTTTCCTGAGGATCTTTTCCTCTGTGTCGATATAGTTGTGGATGGTATGGAACGCTTCCACCGCCGCCATGCCGGTCCGCTCCAGCAGGATCTCCGCCATCTTTTCCCTGTTTCTGCGGGCAAAGCCTTGGCAGATCTCCACATCGTGCAGGTAATCCTCCAGATAGCTGCCGTACAACCAGCAGATATCTTCCGGAACGGCAAGGGTCTGCGTTTGAAAGCCTTTTTCCAGCTTCTGTAAGGCGCTCTGTATTTCTGACCGCCTGCCCTGTTCCTTATAGGTGCGGATGATCTCTTCCCGCTGCCGGAAATACTCTTCTTTCCCCATGTGCAGGTCAATGGCAAGCTGCTGGTAGATTTCCGCCACCTGCTTGCCGAGGTTGCGGCTGCCGGAGTGGATCACCAGGTAAAAGGTGCCGTCCGCCGCCCGGTCGATCTCGATAAAATGGTTGCCGCCGCCCAGCGTGCCGAGAGAGCGCTCCAGCCTTCTGGAATCCTTTAAGGAACGGTAACAGCGCAGGCCCGTTAAATCAAACTTTTCGATTCTGCCTTCCCAAACCCGCATCCCGGAGGGGATGAAATGGGCCGCTTCATCGATCTTTGCAAAGTCCAGCTCTCTGCGATTGAGTCTAACCGTGTACATGCCGCAGCCGATATCCACACCCACGATGTTGGGGCAGGCCTTGTCGGTAACGGTCATGGTGGTGCCTATGGTACAGCCCTTGCCCGCGTGAACGTCGGGCATGATGCGCACTCTGCTTCCTTCTGTCAAAGCATAATCGCACATTCTGCGGACCTGCTCCACTGCCGTTTCTTCTATCACCTTGGCATAGCAGATCGCGGTGCTGTATTTTCCCTGTATAGTAAACATGCTGATTCTTCCTTTCCAAAACGGGCGGGATAAAGTGTGTGCCCTCCCGTCAGTCTCTATTCGTTACGCAGCGCCACGATCCTTGTATACATTTAAACACACGAAGGGCAAATTTACGTTACTTGCTATAACCGCTTAGCTATGTAAGGGTGCTGTGTGCGTCTTTCGTTTTGTACAGTGCCATTTTATTTCAGAAGCTCTCCTTTATCACGGAAAAAAAGTTGCGAACAGGTCACTGTTCGCAACTTTTTTGTTGGAGGAGTCTTTCCTTTATCAGTTCCACAAAGCTCTGGGGCGCGGTGACCTTCAGCATCGGGCCGAAGGAAAGGAGGCGGATCACAAGCTCTGTTTCATCGCTCTTATCGTAGGTGATTGTCACTCGGTAGCGGTCCTCAGCAAGCCGTTCCGCCTGCTTTTCAAAGTGGGCGAAATGGAGCAGCACCCGTTCCAGCGCGTTTCGTTCATCGATCAGCTCGAATTCCACCGTTTTGGAGCTTTTGGGCGTTTTCCTGTTCAAATGAAATTCATAGGGCTCTGTGTACGGTTCGCAGCTTATGATCCTGGCCAGGTTGACTGTGCCTCCTCTGAGGCGGCCGAAGCCTATCAGGCGGAATTTATCGTCCTTTTCCGAATACTCCAGGTGCTCCGGCAGCAGCACCTGGCGGAGCGTGCCGCCCCCGCGGTTTTCCATTTTGATGCTGAGCGGGTACCGCTCTCGAATCGCGCTTAAGATGACCCTGAAATTTCTTTGATAGGTCTCATCTCCGTAAGGGTCCCCATCGGAATACTTGTCAAAAACGAGAACATCCTCCGGCGTAAACAATGGCTCCACATCGGGAAAATCAGGAACAGCGTCACCGAAGAGGGCCATCCGCGGATCTGAGGAAATGGCCTTCAGCCAGCGCTTCTGCAGCAGGGTCAGAGGCATGGAAGGGACATGCCTGAGGGGCGTTGTGCCGTCTGCCCGGATAAGCTGCCAGCGTTCTTCCGAAATCGCCGGCTCGATTTCCAAAATGCTTTCACCGAAGGCGTGCTCATGAATGATGCGGTGCAGCTCATCTTTTTGAAGCGGATGATCCACCGCTGCTTTCAAAATGCTTGCCACAGTATTGTAGTAAGCGCTGTAAAGCTCACTGAAGATCATGGGGTATCGCCTCCTTCCAGACCGTAAAGAGCATACATTTTATTCAGGTCACTTCGAAACCGGGCTTCCAGTTCGGCATCTGAAAAATGGATCTCCGTGATCCGGCAGAGAAAGGTGCGGATCCAGGGGATCAGTTCGCTGGCGTCGAACACATCGGCGGAAAATTTGCTGGAGTGCTGATCCAGCTGTTTCACCGTGCCGCAGCGCTTTTCCCTTTCCAGCCGCCGGTGGATATGGCCCTCGTCCTCCCCATAGCGCACGGTAAATTCCACATGCTCTATTCGCTGGTGGGAATTCCCCTGGGTGTTGACTCCCCATATGTGCGGCTGCATCCCATTGAACTTTTCCCGCAGCTCTTCAAAGTGCGGACAGATCTCTTCCGGCACTGCTGAAATGATATGATCCGTTCGGAACGGCACAATGCGCTTGGAGCGGGGGATATATGCCATCAGATACTGCCGTCCGCCCTGAACGCTTATCATGACGCGCAGGGGGACAGCAAGGCTTTCCTTGATCCCGTCTTTGCTGCGGGTAACGGTTTTCAGCGTGATCATCCGTTTTTCACGCATGGCGGCAAAAAGCTGGCACAGGATCTCGCTGTCCATCGCGCAGGTGATGTAATGGTGCTTAAAGGCAAAATGCTCCTCATGAGCGCCGGCCTTATCCAGCAAATAGGAGCCCACCACGCCACAGGGGGCGGCCTCGGAAAAAAAGTCCAAAGCATCGGCCGCGCACTGTGCGGAAGGCGACCCCCGCCTGTAATATACAAGCTTGCCCCGCTTTTCTGCAAGGATAAGCCCTTCGGCCATATACTCCTTCAGCTTTTTCCGCACGGTGGATTCGTCAAACACCATGGGCTCTCTGAATTCGGAAAGGTATCTATCGAGCTGCTCCATGATCTCCTGCAGGGAAAGGGATTCCTCCGGAGAAGAAAGGAGATCGAACAAAATAAAATGAAGGGTGATGTCCCGGGCGGTAAAGCTTTTCGCCTTCCAGGCGGTATAAAGCGGATTGTGGTGAAAAACGCGGCTGTCGATGGAGAGAAACACGCTCTTTCCGTCCGGCGTTTGGCGAAACCGCATGTGGTTCCCAAGCCAGCTTTCTATCCGGCGGCGTTCATTGTCATAGGAACGGGCGCTTTTTCCAGTGTATTCCTCCCGGCTTTTGAAGCCATATACATAAAATTCCCGCATATAATCGCGAATGCGGTTAAAATTCTTGATCAACTCGCTGTATGCCATCCCTGGGTCTCCCTTCTTTTCCATGCAGGCGGTACGCTGGGTTCTCCGCGCTGTACACGCCTTTCCTCAGCTTGCGAGCTTGAGAAAAGGCGTGCGAAACAGGTCCTACTGTTCATTATATAGTTTCACGATAAAAATTCAAGAGTTCCGCCTTGCTTCCCCCAAGGTCTGCCATGAGCGTTTCAAGAGGGCCCTGCCGTTTTTCACCGGAGACCGGGCTGTCCTGAATTTTTTTCTTGCGGAGGGCTTGACAGTCCAGCGGTTTTTTGATATGATGCATATCAGTTAGTTACTCGACTAATTAACCAGAATGGAAGTGAAGCCATGAATTTGGATTTTCATTCGGAAAAGCCTATTTTTCAGCAGATCGCGGAAGGAATCGAAGATGCGATCCTTACCGGCGCTTTTCCGGAGGAGGAGCAGATTCCATCGATCACTGAGTTTTCCACGATGTATACCATCAACCCCGCCACGGCCCTAAAGGGTGTAAACATGCTGGTGGAGGAGGGCGTTGTATACAAGAAACGGGGAGTGGGGATGTTCGTTTCCACCGGTGCTCTGGAAATGCTTCGTGAGAAACGGAGGCAGAGCTTCTACCGCCGGTATGTGAAGGATCTCGCCCGGGAGGCAAAACGGCTGGAAATAGGGCCGGACGAGCTTGACGCAATGCTCAAAAGGGCATTTGCGGAAGAAAAGGAGGATGCGAAGTGAGCATATCAGTAGAAAATGTATCAAAGAGCTTTGGCGGCACGCAGGCCCTGAAAAATGTATCTCTGACCTTTGAAGAAGGAAAGATCTATGGCCTTTTGGGCCGAAACGGAGCGGGGAAATCCACCCTTTTGAACGTAATTTCCAACAGGATTTTTCCGGATTCGGGCCGTGTCCTGTGCGACGGACAGCCTTTGATGGAAAATGACCCGGCCCTGCAGAAGCTTTATTTGATGAGCGAGCAGACACTGTATCCGGAAAACATGCGCGTAAAGGATGCCTTCCGGTGGACAAAGAATTTTTATCCCCGGTTTGATACGGACTTTGCCGGAAAGTTGGCGGACAGCTTTGAGCTTTCCCAAAACGCTAAGATCAAAGGCCTTTCCACAGGTTACCTCTCAATCTTCAAGCTTGTGACAGCCCTTTCGGTCAATACGCCCTATGTGCTTTTGGATGAACCTGTTCTCGGTCTGGACGCAAATCACAGAGAGCTTTTTTACCGTGTGCTTCTGGCAAAATACGCGGAGGAGCCCTTTACCGCGGTGATCTCTACCCATCTGATAGAAGAGGCGTCAAAATTTATTGAAGACGTGGCCATCATCAAGGAAGGCTCCCTGCTGCGGGCCTGCTCCCGGGAAGAACTGACTGCCGGGATATACACGGTGTCAGGTCCGGCCGCGGCGGTGGAGGAATACATAAAGGGCCGCAAGGTCATGGACGTTGAGTCCATCGGCGGTCTGCGCACCGCCTGCCTGGAAGGCACGCCTGAAAAGGCTGACGCTGCACCGGGATTGGAGTTTTCCGGCATCGATCTGCAAAAGCTGTTCATTCTGCTTACGAATTCCTGAGGAGGGGTGTTTTATGAAAATCGGTTCTTCTTTCCGCTATTATCTGGCTTCCAATAAAAAAAGCATGATCGCCTATTACATTACTATGGCATCGGTATATGTGCTGGTGTTACTGATTGAGCTGGCCGTTCTGGTTTTTTCTTCCAGCAGTGTGGAAAATACGGCTTCGATCGTTTCCACCGGTGGGTTTACCGGGGCGTCCGGCATTTTTATTCTGGTCTGCGGGATCTGCTTTTTTCGGGAAAACTTCTATATGTCTCTGCAAAACGGGATCTCCCGCCGCACGCTTTTTGCGGGTAGCCTGTGCCTGGCCGGTGCGATGGCTGCCCTTATGGCGGTGATAGATCAGCTGCTTACCCTGCTCATGCGACTGATAAGCTTTCTTCCCCATATCAGCGTTGTTTCCATGTCCGTGCTGGAATCGGTCTATGCTGCACAGGTTTCCGGGATGTCCCCGGTGCCTGTAGCTCTGGCGGCAATTGCTTTCGGATTCTGTGCTCTGCTTGTGGTTTGGAGCGTTGGATACTTTATCGGAGCGCTGTTTTACCGTCTGAGCAAGCTGGGAAAGATCCTTGTGGGCGTCATGGCTGGCCTTCTGTTTATGGTGGGACTGCCTGTTGTTTCGGAGCTTTGTATGGCCCATCCTGATTGGCTGATCTGGAAGGTCTTGGCCGGCGCCGCGAACTGGATCGCTCGGGTGGCCTTCGGCAGCCCGTGGAATGCGGGGATCAGCTGCCTTATTATCTTTGCGGTCTTCAGCGCCTTAACGTGGCTTTTGATACGCCGGGCCCAGCTGAAGAAGCACCAGGGCTGAATTCCTCTGCCATTACTGAGAAAAGACGAACTTTTCAGGCAGGAGATCCTGCCCTTCCCGGCCCCTCCCGTACAAACGGCGAGCCGGAATGAATAGAAACAGCAAAAGGTATCAGGGCTGCCCTGATACCTTTTGCCTTTATAGCTACCCTTGTCAAACGAAGCCAGCCCAATTAAAGCTTGATCCACTGGCCAGGGGTGCGGGAGGCCTTGATGGCCGCCTCACGCACGGCAATGACGGCAACGGTGTCCCGGTGACTTACGGAAGCCTCCGCGCCCAGGAAGAACCTTGCCATGTCCTCCATAAACAGATGGAAATAATCGGACTGTATCTCCATGCGGTGGGTCTTTTCTCCCTTAAGGTCCACCGTCATGGCAAAGGGGCAGTCCCAGCCATGATGGGAGAAATGGGCCCGTCTGCCATCGCTGTATTCCAGCGTTACGGCGGGGAGCGTTTCCGTGCCGGTGAAGCACACTTGTTTCACATCCGGCCCCATCAGCGCTACAATGGGCTCGATCTGATGAATGGAATAATTGCCGAGAGGCCCGGGGCCAACGCTTACAAGCCCTGTTATGCCCTGCTCGGGAAGGCCGTGAAGTTCTGTGGCAAAGCGCAGGGCGGAGGCGGAAAAGCAGGGCGTACCGTGGCTTTCCGCAATGGAGAAGATCTTTTCGGCCGAGGCCCTTGTCTCGGCAAAGGTCTTGTCCACATATACGCGCTTTCCGCTTTTCAGGGGCAGCTCGCAGAGTTCTTCGTGCATTTCCGGGTTGTCCGGGGAAAGCACGTTGATGCAATCGCTTTTTTCCACCAGCTCTTCTATGGTGCTGATCCGCTGGATCCCGTATTTTTCACACCATTGATCGGTGGTCATGCCGCCCAGAGGAGAATCGATCTTCCCGTAAGCGTATTTTACCTCCAGCTCACCGTGGGAAGCTTCCTTCAGCCATTCGGGATAGTGGTTGGCATGAAATTCGTCCAGATAGTAATCGATGAAACCGACAGTTTTCATAGCAGACATCCTTTCTATAAAATCATTTTTTCTCCGGAACCACATGGAGCACGGCGCTTCCCACCTTGTTTCCGCCTTCCTCCAGAAGGAGTTGATACTCGCCTTCCTCAATCTCAAACCTCATCTGAGCGTTCCAGAAGGAGAAAGAGCTCTGATCCAGAGTAAGGGAGCAGTGAAGCCTTTTCCCAGCGGGAACAAAGATCTTTTCAAAGGTCTTCAGCTCTTTAATGCGATGGACTGTGCTTCCATGGGGCTTTCTCAGGAAAAGCTGGGGTACGGCAAAAGCATCTAGCGTGCCTGTGTTTTCCACCGTAAAGGAGATCTTGGCTGTCTTTCCCTGCCGAAGTTCGTTGGCCGTCAGCCTTTCTGGGAAGGAAAGCTCCGAAAAGACAAATTCCGTATAGGAAAGCCCATAGCCAAAGGGATACAGCCAGGGCGTCTCCGGCGGATTTGCGGAGCTCTTATAATTGTAACAGCAGGGAAGATGCCCGGCGCTTTTGGGAAGAGAAGCAGGCAGGCGGCCGCTGGGAGAAAGCTTTCCGGTAAGGAGCTCCGCCAGGGCTTTTCCACCCATGGGGCCGGGATAAAAGGCGTACAGCACTGCCTGGGAGCCTTCACAGATCCGGGGGATCACGTAAGGTCGGCCGGCTATAACGACAGTCACCACAGGCTTCCCCAAGGCAAATATCGCCTCCGCCAACTCATTCTGCACTCCCGGCAGAGAAAGGCTTGGAGAATCCACACCCTCGCCGCAGTCCATTTCCACGTGACCGGTTACAATGGCGGCGCCGTTGGAATCAAAATCGGCCCCGGAAAAGCGGCTGGAAGAGCCTCCGAGAGCGAGAATGACAACATCGCTCTTTTTTGCCAGCTCCACGGCTTTTGAAATGCCCTCTGTTTCGTCGCCGCACACGGTGCAGCCCGGCGCAAAGGGAACCTCCTCTCCCAGCTCCTTGCGAAGGCCTTGCAGCAGGGTCATTCCGACGCCGGGGCGCTGGGCGGAGGTGTAGTCCCCGAGCTGGTTGTAGATGGAATCGGCGTTGGGGCCGATGACCGCAACGGAGCATCCCTTTTTAAGGGGCAGTACGCCTTCGTTTTTTAACAGGACAGGGCTTTGCCGGGAAAGCTCCAGGCTTTCGGGATAAGCTTCATAGGAAAAGCTTTTCGGCTCTGTCTCTTCCAGATAGGGATGTTCAAAGAGACCCCGTCGGAATTTCAGCTCCAGCACGCGCAGGACGGCACTGTCCAAAATATCCTCTGAAACGAGACCCTGCTCCACCGCTTCTTCCAGGTGGGAGAAGGCTTCGTCCCAAAGACCAATATCCACGCCCGCGCTGAGCGCCAAAGCAGCAGAGGCCGCGGCGCTTCCCGTGATCTGGTCCAGCCTGTCGATGGCAACGCCGTCGGCCATCACAACGCCGGAAAAACCCATTTCTTTTCTTAAAATATCCTGCAAAAGCTCTTTGTTCCCATGGCAGAACACACCGTCTATCTCGTTATAGGCGGCCATGACCCCCTGAACTCCCGCTTCACAGCAGGCCTTCATAGCGGGAAGGTGGATTTCCCGAAGCTCCCTCGGGCCGATACGCGCCGCGCTGGCATTGACGCCTCCGGTGGTCTCGCCCTGAGCGCAGAAGTGCTTTGCCACTACAGCCACGTCCTCACTTTGGCAGCCCTCCACTGCCGCCTTTGCCAGGGCGGCGGACAGGAAAGGATCCTCGGAATAGCATTCTTCGCTTCTTCCCCAGCGGGGGTCGCGAAGCATATCCAGCATGGACATGAGGGAAAAATCAATGCCCAACTCCTTGAGCTGCGCTCCGCACACCCGGTAAGCCTCCCGAAGAAGGTCCGGATTCCAAGCAGCTCCCGCCGCCAGATTGACGGGGAGCAGGTACCCGTCCAGGGCCTGGTGGCCGTGAGGGCACTCACTGCTCATCAGCATGGGAATCCCAAATGGGGAGTGCTCGATCACATAGCGCTGAGCCATGTTGTAGGCACGCTTGGCGTCAGCTCCTGTAAGTCCGTTGGAAAAATCCCTTTTCGACCAGGGATCTGCCCGGAACAGGCCGTAAAGGGTTCCCAGCCCGCAGCATTTTTCCACCTCGTCTTGAAATTCCCGGGAGAGAGTGATCTTCTCCCCCTGGCGTTCATAGCATTGAAATCCGTAAAGCTTTTGGGCAAGCTGACCGGCCTTTTCCCGGAGGCTCATACGGGAGAGCAGATCCCTTGCCCGTTCCTCCGGAGTCCTGTTTTTCTCTAAATATAACATAAATTCCCCTAAAATAGATTATCCATGTTTTGTTTGCTTCTTGCTTTTATGGTTCGCGGATCACGTGCTGTTCCCGACCCTCAAAGGGAAGAGCGCATACGTTTTCAAGCCGCAAGCCCTCCGCGCCCTTCACGTAGACGCCGCAATCCTCCGGTATCTCTATCACGTCCGGGGCGGGGGCCACATCGAAGGTATTGCCCTTCAGCGCCAGGTTTTCGGAATGCTTTCTGGAAACGCTGATGTCCCGCAGCACCACGTTTTCGTAAGGACTTTGGCCCATGCCTACTGCGCCGATGGCGTTTTCGCTAAAGCAGGTAATGCCCTCCACCACGATATTCCGGTAATTGACCGGCGTTTCTCTGTGGGGATTCTGTTCCAGTGGGATGGTAAAATCGTGCTTTATGGCCATAAAGAAGACAGCCTCGCCGTTGCCCCACCAGTTTCCGGCCCGAACACGGGTGTCGATGATCATATTTTTCACCCGCACGTTTTCTACAAGGCCGCCTTTGTCATTGCACATAAAGCAGAGACCGCGGTTGCTTCCTTGAATGATAACATTCTCCACCAGCACGTTGCGGACATGGCTGTAAATATAGCCCATTACCAGAGCCTTTGAGCAGGAACGCAGCACGCAGTTCGAGATAACAATATTCTCACAGGGCCTTGCCCAATTTGTAATGCCGGAAATGGCAATACAGTCGTCGCCGCTGGAAATGTGACAGTCGGAAACAAGAACACCGTTGCAGCTGCTGAAATGCATTCCGTCATCATTGGGAACGCTGAAGCTTGTGTCGATAGTGAGCCCCAGGGTTTTTACGTTGACGCATTCGCTGAAGGTGAAGGTCCAGCAGGGGGCGTCCAGCACGGTGATCCCCTTAACCGTCAGGTTTTCCACCTGATGGAAGAAGATGGACTGCGTGGGCCGCCATTCCCTTTCAAAAGTGCATTCCTTTTTCTGGGTCTCGGTAAAGGGCACCCGGCTTTTCGGTACGATGGGCCTGGAAAAATCGAAAAAGGAAGAACCGTTCAGGTCTATAGTCCCTTCGCCGGTAATGGAAACATCCCGACCGCCCAGGCAGACGATAAGCGCCTGCAGATCTCCAAGTTCATTGTGATGGTAAGGCATAACAGGATAATCAGCGGGATCGGACGATCCCTTGATCACGGCGCCGCTCTCCAGGTGCAGGGAAACTCCCTGCAGGTCAATGGTGCCGGTCAAAAATATGCCGGCAGGCACGTTGACGGCGCCTCCCTTTTCCTTCGCGGCGCTGATGGCTTTGCGAAAGCTTTCCGTGCAGAGCGTCTTTCCGTCTCCCACGGCTCCGAATTGCAGCAGATCGATCATAAAAATTCCTCTCCAAAACAGTTGTGATAAAAGCTTGTTAAAAAGATCAGGGCGCGGGCTCTTCTGCCCGCGCCCTTCTCAATGAAAGATACTTTGATTCTTATTTCGTGGTGCCCTTGGCGATCTCAAGAACGTCGGGGTTGGCATCCAGATAAGCCTGGAACTGAGTGCGGTACTCTTCCAGATACTTGTCGAGGCCGGCAGCCTTCAGCTTCTCGATAGCGGGCCCGATATTTTCTTCGTAGGAGACCATGCCGATCTTGATGGGGTAAATGGAAGCGATGATCTCGGTCTGGAGGTTCGTGAGCTCTGTGGTCACATTGGAGGCGTCGAACAGGAAGCCGGCAATGGGGGATACCACGTAGTTATCAGACCTGTAGTTCTGATAATCCAGATAGTTGTCGGTGGTGGTGGCAACGTCGTAACGCATGAAGGGCATGTAGCCTGTCATCCAGGTGTCCATATAGAACAGAGCGTCGCCGGTGGCTTCGCCGTCCTTCTTCATGTCATCGGTACGGGACAGCAAGCCCTCGCCCTCGTCCACGAAGTACTTGCCTTCCTGGCCATAGTGGAACAGGTCATGATTCTCCTGACTGGCATAGAGCCAATCAAGGAACTTCAGGCCGGATTCCGGATCCTCAGAGGTGGAGGAAATGGCGTTCAGGTTCTGTACGAAGGTGTAGACCATGTCGGGCTTGTCGGGGCACATCTTGACCCAGTCGCAGGTCACGCCGGTGAGATCGGTGTTCTGGGGAATGATTTTCTCCTCGGAGGGATCGAAGGTCTGAGAGGGCAGGAAAGCACCCAGCTTAGCCTGGTCATACTTAACCTGAGAATCCTTGTTCAGGATGTCGGGGTCGATCAAGCCTTCGTTGTACATCTTCTGGTAGACTTCGCAGTCTTGCTTGAACTCTTCGGACTCATAGAAGGAATCGATGGTGCCGTCCTGGCGGGCAATGATCAGGCCCAGGCTGTTCTCTACGTAGAAGGGATAGGTATCATACGTCCTGTGCAGCCAGTGAGCGGTATCCTGATTCTGATGGTACCAGTTGTAGGCCTTGATGCCGGTTTCTTCCAGAATGTAGTCCTGAGACTTCTTCATCAGGTCGATGACGTCG
>CAZNZS010000034.1:0-22128 GCA_964577585.1 uncultured Acutalibacter sp. | reverse complement strand
TATAATTTTCTGCCCTTACTTCATTGCGCCGAAGGCGCAACCACCGTCCAGCATCTAGAATCTGGCGTCTGGTATCCAGCTAAAGGACGAGATCCTTCGCTTCGCTCAGGATGACAGGAAGGGAGGCTCTGGATGACAGAAAAGGGAAGCTCAGGATGACAGGAAGGGAAGCTCAGGATGACAGGAAGGGAGGCTCAGGATGACAGAGGGGGGCGAGGAAGGGAGAATCCCCTCAGTCGCCCGGAGGGCGCCAGCTCCCCTTACTCGCAAGAGTAAGGGGAGCTGGCGCTCTTTTCTAAACAACTAACGACCAGCAGCTAACAACTAACTTCAGTAAAGCTTCAAAAGCTTTTCAAGGCGGGTCACGGCGGGAAGGAGCAGGTGCAGAACGAGGCCGGTCAAGGCGCCGGTACAGATGCCGAGGAGGGCCAGAACCGGAACATAGAACAGGACGGAGGTGAAGGTAATAAGCCTTGCGATCAGGAGCTGGGCCCCGTTATGGGCCAGGGCACCGGCAACGCCGATCAGAAGCATCGGCGCTTTTGTGCCCTTCCACAGCGCCCACATACACAGGGTGCTGAAAAGTCCTCCGCCCAGGCTCATCAAGCCCGCTGCGGCCCCTCTGGTAAGCAGGGCAAAGCCGCCCTTTATCACGGCCAGGAACAAGGCGCAAGGCAGGCCGAGGCTTCCCGCCGCGTACATGGTGACAAGATTCGAAAGCCCCAGCTTAAAGCCGGGAGGCGTCATGGGCAGAGGCGGCAAAAGCGTTTCCAAAAAGGAAAGCGTCAGCGCAAGGGCAGCCAATATTCCGCACAGGGCGAGCCTTCCGACCCTGAACTCAGTTTTCTTCACGCGCTTTTCCCCCTTTGATCATTCAATATGCCTCCGCGTCCGCTCCCGAGCCGCCTTCTATCCGCAGGCTCAACCCGGCGGGCAGACAGACCGCCGTTTCCCCCGCATGGCTGAGCTTGCCCGTGCGAACGCAGACCTGATCGGGACACCCGGCGGAGATCACTTCCGCCCCGTCCCGGGAGAATCTCACCGTAAAGGAAATCCCGCCGTTTCCGGCGAATTCCTGTTCGACCGGTTCCTCCAGGGAAAGCAAGGGCTGGCGGAACAGCTCTTTTCCGTTCTGCTCCACCACGGCCACGGTCCCCTGAGGCAAGCGGGAAAGGGCCAGCAGGATGCCGATACACCCCAAAACCGCCGCCGCCAATATCACGGCGGCATTTTTGGTAAGCAGCCGTCTTTTCGGCGTCATGACAGCGCCTCCCAGGTATACCCCTCTGCTGAAAGGGAAAAATCCTCTTCCAGGCCAGTTGTCACCAGCACCCGGTCATCTTCCGTGACGAACACAGCTTCTGCCTGAAACTGATTGAGCACCGGGAGGCTTTTTTCCGGCCCCAGCACGAAGCAGGCGGTGGAAAGGGCGTCGCTCAGCGCGCCGCTTTCGCTTTTTACCGTCACGCTCAGAAGGCCGCTTTCCGCCGGATATCCTGTAGAGGGATCCAAAATGTGATGATATGTTTTCCCGTTTTCTGTAAAGGACTTTTCATAGCTGCCGGAGGTGGAGACAAAGCCGCTTTCCAGGGAAAGGATCCCCAGGGCCCCTGCGCCGGAGGGATCCCGCACGGCCACCTTCCACGGCTTTCCCAGAGGCTTTTTTCCGTACACTCCCACACTGCCGCCGACAGATACGACGGCCTGGCTGATACCGTTCTTTTCATATGCTTCCACCGCGGCATCACAGGCCGCGCCTTTTCCCACCGCGCCCAGATCAAGGGCCATGCCGCTTTTTTTCAGGGCGGCAGTGCCGTCGCCGGGCAGCAAAAGCCAAGAATCGTCCACCTTTTCCCGAAAGCTTTCGATCTGTTCCGGCTCCGGCAGGTGAGGATTCTCATCAAAGCTCCACAATCTGCTCAGAGGCGCAATGGTAACGGAGAACGCGCCGCCGCTTGCGGCATTTACTTCTCTAGAGAGGGCGAGCAGCTTTTCCGTGCGCGGGTCAAGCTCGGTAAACTGGCCTCCGGCGTTTTCGTTGAGCTTGAAAACATCCCCTTCCCTGCGCCAGGAGATCAGCTCTTCCAGTTCGGAAACAGCCTCCGCCGCTTCCGAGGCCGCGGCTTCTCCGCCCTTTCCGTACACACGCTGCTGCACATAGGAGCCCATGGAAAAGGTGGTTACGGTATAGCCTTCGTCACCCGCCAGGATGAAAACACAGATCCCGATCACGAGCAGCAGGAGACCCACGCCGATCAGAACGCGGTTCAGCCATTTTGCCGCTTTGGGAGACAGTCTTTTTTTCGTGTCCATTGCTTCTTCCTTCCTTTTGGGATCTGGTTATTTCAGATTCGGTTTTTTCAAATTTATCGATTCAAAATGTGATGTTCTCAGGCTTCTATTATATCCTTCCGTCTCCCGGATGGCAAGGGCCGCCGATGGGGATCACCCTGTCAGCCCACTCCCGGTAGAACGCTTCCTCGTGGGTCACCAAAAGCACCGCGCCCGGGAACTCCCTGATCGCCGCTTTCAGCGCGGCCTTGGCGTTTTGATCAAGATGGTTCGTGGGCTCGTCCAGCACAAGAAGGTTCACGGGCCGGCCGGTCAGAACGCACAGCTTTACCTTTGCCTGTTCCCCGCCGCTGAGAGTGTTCAGCGGCTGCACCGCGTGCTTTGAAGAGATCCCGTTTCTCGACAGCCTCTGCCGCAGTTCCCGCTGAGAAAGCCCGGGAGAAAGGCGGCTGAGAAGCTCCAGAGGCGTGAGCGTGGGATCCTCCCAGAAAAGGTCCTGGGCAAAATAGCCGGGCACCGTGCCTTCCCCCAGCCGGAATTTCCCTCCGAGAGGCGGGATCTCCCCCAAGAGGGTTTTGAGCAGCGTGGTTTTTCCCACCCCGTTAAAGCCGGAGATCACCACCTTATCCCGACTGCCCATGGAAAAGCTCAGTCCCGGCAGCAGCGGCCGGTCATAACCCAGAAGAAGCGCCTCTGTTTGCAGGGGACAGGGGCCGCCCGGCTTCAGGGAAGCAAAATGAAATTCCGGGTGCAGCTGCGCAAGCTCCGGTGCTTCCAGGCGGTCCATGCGTTCCAGCTGTTTCCTTCTGCCCTGGGCCATTTTTGTGCGCTGCCCCGCGATGTTCCGGCGGATGAATTCCTCAGTGCGCTTTATCTCCCTCTGCTGGGCGGTATAGCGCCGCAGATATTCCTCCCTTGCCGCTTCGCTCTTACGGAGAAAATCGGAATAATTTCCCCGGTATTTCGTGATCCTTCCCTCGCTCAGCCCGCAGATGCAGTTTGCCGTTTTTTCCAGAAAGGCGTGGTCATGGGTGACCACCAGAAAGGCGTTGGGCAGCCTGGAAAGAAAATCCGCCAACCAGGACACCTGTTCCTTATCGAGGAAATTGGTGGGTTCGTCCAGCAGCAGGACATCAGGCTGCTCCAAAAGCAGCTTTGCAAGGATGGCCTTCATACGCTGGCCGCCGCTCATGGCCCCCAGCCGCCGCCTGCGGCCCAGTGTGTTGAGCCCCAGGCCTGTCAGCACCCGGTCGATCCTTGTTTCCAACTCATAGAAGCCGGACAGCTCCAGCTTTTCCTGGCACCGGGCCGCAAGGGACAGGGCCTCTTCTTCTCCCCCGGCCGCCCTGCCATAATAGGCTTCCATCTCTTTTTCCAACGAAAACAGCGGCAAAAAGGCTTCCCGGAGAAATTCCTCCAGGGTGAGCTTTTCGTCTGCCTCCGCATATTGATCCAGATAGCCGAAGGTGATGCCGGGCTGCCAGGTCACACGGCCCTTGTCCGGCACGGCCTGGCCGGTGCAAAATCGGATCAGCGTGGTTTTCCCGGCGCCGTTTTGCCCGACAAGCCCCAGATGTTCTCCAGGGTTTACCGTCATTTCGGCCCCCCGGAACAAGACCGTATCTCCAAATGTATGATAAAGTCCTTCTATTTCCAAATAACTCATTTGATACCTCCATTTTGGCACAAAAAAGCAGAAAGGGATCTCTCCGCTTTCCGCAAAAAACAAAAAAGCGGAAGGCCATAGCCCTCCGCGCTTGAAAGCCACAGGAAAACAGGCGGAGAAGAGGATCCTCCGCTTGACTTCCCGATGAGCTTAAACCGGCGTTTGCCGCTATGCCCTGTACGATGTTTCATCGGTAACGACCGTACAGAGCTCAATTTCTGGTAAGACAACTCTCCATATGATAACCCATAAAAATACTTCCTTTCCGGAAAACCGGATCATGCCAAAGCTTTCGTTCCTTATAGTAAGCTCAGTTTAACACCGAAGGACTTATCTGTCAACCCGGAAAAACCAGGGTGCAAAACAGGCCCGTCAGCACTGCCGCGGCATACAGGGCCCCTGAGATCGCCAGATTTTCCTTTCCCCGATGGTTCGTCCGGAACAGTACCAGCAGCCCCAGGCCTGCCCCGGTGCAGAGCCCCGCCACGGCGGCGCCGAAGGAAAGGGAGCCGGAAAGGTAAAGCTCCGTCAGTAAAACCGAGGCGGCGCAATTGGGGATAAAGCCGATCAGGGCGGCCAGCAGGGGCTGAAACACGCTGCCGGAAAGCAGGAGCCGGGAAATAGCTTCCTCCCCGATAAGCTCCATAGCCGCTCCCAGGATAAGATTTACCGCCAGCAGAAAAGCCGTGACCTTGCCCGTGTGATGCAGGGCGGGCCGGAGGATCCCTTCGTGATGATGGCAGCCGCAGTCCCTGCAGAGACTCTGAAAGGGCTCTTCCGGGGAAGGCTTCAGCCAGCGGCGGCAGACAAGATCGGTCAATGTGCCGAAAACCGCGGCGCTGACAAGCTTCACTCCCAGCAGGGGAAGGATGGCTTTCCCCGCCTCGGGCCGGGAAAGCAGAATGGGGATAGCCTCATCGCTGGTGGAAAGAAAGACCGCGATCAGCGTACCCGGTGAAATGAGCCTGCCGGCGTAAAAATTGGCCGCCGAAACGGAAAACCCGCATTGGGGCACACACCCCAGCACAGCTCCCCCAATGGGGCCGAACACCCCCAGCTTTCTCAGGGTCTCCGTCAGCTTTCCGCCGGCACGGTGCTCCAGAAATTCAATGAGAAGGTACGCCCCGAACAAAAACGGAAGCGCCTTCAAGGTATCCAACAATGCGTCCAGTATGATCTCCTGCATAACTTCTCCTACCGCTCTGAGCTTTATTCAGCCGCCTTTACCTTGCAGTTTATTTTATTATATCCCATCTGTCAACCTGAATATTTATCCGAAAAGCCGCCGATATTGGCTGTAAGCTGAAAGGAGGAACAAGAAAGATGCGATCATGGCATATTGTGAATCAGAAGCTTCTCGTCCGTTCCCTGATCTGCGGCTTTGTTCTGGCATCGGCGGCAAGGCTTTTTCCCTTTGCCGCGTCATCGGCGCAGATCCCGGAAAACGTGGTGAGATTACATGTGGTGGCCAATTCGGACAGCGAGGAGGATCAAGCTGTAAAGCTGCTGGTGCGGGACGCCGTGCTGGAGGAATCGGCCAAGTGGTACCAGGATGCCGCCAACAGAGAAGAGGCCAGCGCCGCTCTCTGCGTCCATCTGGAATCCATCGCCCAGAAGGCCGGCAGCACCCTGAAGGAGCAGGGCTTTTCCTACGGTGCGAAGGCGGAGATCGGGGAAATGTTTTTTTCCACCAGGGATTACGGAGATTTCCGGCTGCCCGCAGGCACATACCGCACACTGCGGATCACCCTTGGCGAAGGTAAGGGCAAAAATTGGTGGTGCGTGGTATTTCCCGCCCTCTGCCTGCCCGCCGCCGCAGAACGGGGTGAAGACGCCTTTGCCCTTCTGCCCGATTCGGAGCGGGACATCATAGAAAACCCGGACCGTTTTGAAGTGCGGTTCAAGGCTGTGGAATGGCTGGAACAGCTCAGGGAATGGCTGAGTTAGTAGTTGTTAGCTGTTAGTAGTTAGTTGTTAGATTAGATTCTAGACGCTAGGTCCTAGATGCTAGAGGATGGCTGCGCCTTCGGCGCAATGAAGAAAGGGCAGGAAATTGTAGTTTAGCGGGGCGTCCTTAACCTCCCCTGCCAGAAGGGAAACAGTCTGCTACGCGGCCTAACAGTCTGCTACGCAGCCTGTGAGACCATGTGAAGCATGGTGGAAGGGTTCTTATCGCAAGTTTTGGTGCAGAGAACCCCTCCGTCACGGTTGTACCGTGACACCTCCCCTTAGCAGGGGAGGTTAAGGTCAAGAGCGCAAGGGGAGGCAAGAAGTAAGAGGATGCCCTTGCCCTTTATCCAGCATCTAGAATCTAGCATCCAGCATCTGAACTAACAACTAACGACTAAGTACTAAATACTAAATGCCGGATTTGCAAAAGCCAGGCTTTTATGGTATGCTGAATGGAAGATTTCGAATTTTTAGGGTGACAGAAACATGAAGCATACCTTTGCCGCCGACTGCCATAACCATTCCCGCTGTTCTCCGGACGGAAAAGACACGGTGGAGGCCATGTGCAGGCGGGCCGAAAAGCTGGGCCTTTACGCCTACACGCTTACGGACCACTGTGAGTGCCAGAAATATAAGATCCAATACCATACCAGAGTGGAGCTTGCCCGGAAGGAAATGGAAAAAGTCTTCGGCTCAAAGGGTCCCCGGTTTTACCGGGGCATCGAGCTGGGACAGCCCAACCAGGATCTTCCATCGGCTCAGGCGGCCCTGGAAGGTGGGGAATACGATTTCGTGATCGGCTCCATCCACAACATCCGCGGCTTTGAAGACTTCTTCTTCCTGGATTATTCCGAAGAGGGGCCGGAATATGTGGACCGTCTTCTCTCCGCTTACTGGCAGGAGCTTTCAGAGGTGATCGACTGGGGGAACTTTGATTCCCTGGGGCATTTGACTTATCCCCTGCGGTACATCGAGGGAGATCATGGAATAGCGGTGGATCTCAAAAAGCATATGGACGCCATAGACGAGGTGCTTTTGCGGCTGATCCGCAAGGACAAGGCGCTGGAAGTGAACACCTCCGGCCTGCGGCAGAAGATCGGCCGTGCCATGCCGGACCTTCCCCTGCTTTCCCGGTATTATGAGCTGGGGGGCCGGCTCGTCACCCTGGGCTCCGACGCCCACAGCGCGGAGGACCTGGGGAAAGGCATCGACGAGGGCATGGAGCTTCTGCGCGAGGCGGGCTTCCAGGAATTTACCGTGTTTGAAAAACGGGTTCCCCTCATGCTGCCGCTGGAATAGGAAAGGAACATAGACGCTATGAGTACCTTACAGGTAGAACTGAAAAAAGTTGTGGATGACAGCTACGAGATAGAGATCGGCTTCGAGCTGGAGGAAAAGCTTGTAAAAGACCTTCGGGACGGGCTTATGGGAGACCGCAAAAGGCTTGCCCTCATTACGGACAGCAATGTACGCGCCCTGTACGGGGACAGGATCCTCAGCCTGCTTTCCGCAGCCGGATTTCAGGCCGGGCTTTTTGTATTTGAAGCCGGGGAACATCAGAAAACCAGAGAGACCAAGGCCCGGCTTGAAGACGAAATGCTGGCCGCGGGCTGCCGGAGGGACTGCGGCGTCATCGCCGTGGGCGGCGGGGTCGTCACCGACCTGGCGGGCTTTTTGGCAGGCACCTTCGCAAGAGGCGTTCCTTTTGTAAGCTACGCCACCACCCTGCTTGCGGCGGCAGACGCCTCCGTGGGCGGGAAAACCGCGGTGGACACCCCTCTTGCCACAAATCTGATCGGCCTGTTTTACCAGCCGAAAAAGGTGTATATCGACGTGAACGCCTGGAAGACCCTGTCCAAGAGGCAGCTTTCCAGCGGCCTTGCGGAAACCATAAAGCACGCTTGCATCGCAGGGCCGGGCTTCTTCGAATATCTGGAGGAAAACCTCCCCCGCCTGCTTTCCTGTGATGCTGAAGCCTGCGCGCACATTGCGGAAGAAAACTGCAGAATCAAATATCATGTGGTCATGCAGGACGAGCGGGAAAGCGGCCTTCGGGAAATTCTGAACCTGGGCCACACGGTGGGAAGGGCCATTGAAACCGTGAGCAATTATGAGCTGCTCCACGGGGAAGCGGTGTCTATCGGTCTTGCCGCCGAAGGGGCGTTGGCGGAAAAGTTGGGTTTTCTGACAGACAAAGACCGCCAAAGGATGCTCCGTCTATTACAGCGGGCGGGTCTTCCCGTGTCCATTCCTCAGGGGATCGACAGAGATCAATTGGTAAAAAAGCTGTATACCGACAAAAAGGTTCGGAACGGGACCCTCCGCTTCGTGGTGCAGAAGGGCATTGGAGACACGGTGGAATTTTCCCCCGGCGTATTTTCCACGCCCGTTTCGGAACAGGAAGCCAGAGAGATCATCCTGGCCCTTTAACAGTCAATTCA
Organism: uncultured Acutalibacter sp.; assembly: GCA_964577585.1. Classification (GTDB taxonomy): domain Bacteria; phylum Bacillota; class Clostridia; order Oscillospirales; family Acutalibacteraceae; genus Acutalibacter. The sequence continues at coordinate 13,779 of CAZNZS010000034.1, read as the reverse complement.
AAGAAAGGTGGAATACATATGAACACAACCCGTCTTTTAGCGCTTTTACAGGAAAACGCCAGGCTTTCTCCCGCCCAGCTGGCAGCCATGCTGGGGGAAAAGGAAGAAGAGGTCAAGAAAGCGACCCTTTCCCTGGAAAAGGAAGGGGTCATCAAGGGCTATCAGGCCCTGATAAACTGGGAACGCACCGAGGCCCACCGTGCCACCGCTCTCATTGAGCTGCGGGTCTCTCCCCAAAAGGACACCGGCTTTGACGAGATCGCAGGCCGCGTGATGAATTTTCCCGAGGTGGAAAGCGTCTATCTCATGTCCGGTGGCTATGATCTGGCTGTAACGGTAACAGGCGAAACCATGTCCGACATCGCCATGTTTGTCTCCCGGAGGCTTGCCACCATTGACGGCGTGCTTTCCACCGCCACCCACTTCGTATTGACCAAGTATAAGGACGGCGGAGAGATCTTCCGCAGCGACTACGAGGAAAGGGACGAGAGGGGGAGCAATCTTTGTGATTGATTACGGAACTCTTTTGAATCCCACGGCAAAAGCGATAAAACCCTCCGGCATCCGCAAATTCTTCGATATCGCCAATGAAATGGAGGACGTTATCTCCCTTTCCGTGGGCGAGCCTGATTTTCACACGCCCTGGCACATTCGGGAGGCGGGCATCGAATCCCTGGAAAAGGGGCGCACGCGCTACACCCCCAACCGGGGCTTCATCCGCCTGCGGGAGGCGATCAGCGGTTTTCTGGACCGCCACTACGAGGTCAAATACTCTCCGGAAAGCGAAGTGCTTGTAACGGTGGGCGGCTCGGAGGCCATCGATCTCTGTGTGCGCAGCCTGATCTCCCCCGGCGAGGAGGTGCTCATTCCCGAGCCCAGCTTTGTCTGCTACGTGCCCATCACGCAGATCGCCGGCGGCGTTCCCGTGTCCATCGAAACAAAAGCGGAGGATGGCTTCCGCCTGACCGCAGAAGAGCTGGAAAAAAAGATCACGGACAAGACAAAGCTGCTGGTGCTTCCCTATCCCAACAACCCCACGGGGGCCGTCATGCGCCGGGAAGATCTGGAGCCCATTGCCCGTGTGGTGGAGCGCCACAACCTTCTGGTACTTTCCGACGAAATTTACGCCTCCCTTACTTACGGGAATGAGACCCATGTTTCCTTTGCTTCCCTTCCCGGAATGCGGGAGCGCACCGTTCTGATCAACGGCTTTTCAAAATCCCATTCCATGACGGGCTGGCGCCTGGGCTACGCGGCCGGGCCGAAGGAGATCATCGGCGTTATGACAAAGCTGCACCAGTTCGCCATTATGAGCGCCCCCACCACCAGCCAGTACGCGGCCATTGAGGCCATGGAAAATGGCGACGAGGACATCGAATACATGCGCGCCCAGTACGACATGCGCCGCAGGCTCATTTTGGACGGCCTCGACCGCATCGGCCTTCCCTGCTTTGAGCCGGAGGGAGCCTTCTACGTGTTTCCTCCCATAAAATCCACCGGGCTTTCCTCGCAGGAGTTCTGCGAAAGGCTCATTTACTCCCACCGGGTCGCGGTGATCCCTGGAGACGCCTTCGGCGCCAGCGGCGAAGGCTTTGTGCGCATTTCCTATTCCTATTCCATTCAGCATATCACGGAAGCGCTGGAGCGCATGGAAGCGTTCCTGAAGGAGCTATGAAGAGCCGGGTGCTGCTTGCCCGGTGCGGCACCTACCGGGCGGAAGAGCTTGAGCCGCTGATCCACGGTATCTTTGAAAGCCTGCATATCTACGATAAGCTGAAGCCCGGCATGACAGTGGTTTTGAAGCCGAACCTGGTGATCCGCGCAAAACCGGAGGACGCCATAGGGACCCATCCGGCCTTTACCGCCGCGGTGGGCAAATGCGTGAAAAGAGCGGGGGCAAAGGTGCTGATCGCCGAAAGCCCCGGAGGACCCTACACCCCCGGGCTCATGAAGTCCCATTTTAAGGCATGCGGGTATACGGAGATGGCGGAAGAAAACGGATTTTCCCTGTATACTGAATGCAAAAGCAGAGAGATCTCCCTGCCGGAGGGATCTGTCTGCCGGCAGCTTTCCGTTGCGGAGCCCTTTCTGGACGCAGAATATCTCATTGACCTGGCAAAGCTGAAGACCCATACCATGGTGGGCTTTTCCGGCGCGGTAAAAAACATGTTCGGCACAGTCCCCGGCCTGCAGAAGCCGGAGCTTCACTGCCGGTTCCCGGGGAAAGAGGAATTTTCCCAGATGCTTGTGGACCTCTGCGCATATCTGAAGCCGGATCTGGCTTTTCTGGACGGCATCTGGGCCATGGAGGGAGACGGCCCCACCGGCGGTTCCCGCCGGGAGCTGGGAGCTGTTGTCGCCTCGGAAAATCCCTTTGCGGCGGACGTGTGCGCTGCGTATCTTGCGGGGATCGCTCCCGATTCCATTCTCATGCTTTCATACGGACACGAGCGGGGCCTTGGCCCCATCTCCCCCGAAGAGACGGAGCTGCTGGGCGACGACCCGGAAGGTCTGTGCCAGCCTGATTTCAAGCAGGCAAAGACCTCCAGCACGGATTTTATCGACAGGCTGCCCGGGTTCCTCCGTCCCGCGGCGAAAAAGCTTGCCACGCCCTATCCCCGGATCGATAAAAGGGGCTGCATCGGCTGTGGAAAATGCGCGGAAAGCTGCCCGCAGCACACCATCTCGATTGAGGGCGGGAAAGCCCGGATCGACTATAAAAACTGCATTCATTGCTTCTGCTGCCACGAAATGTGCCCCCGGCACGTGATCGGCGTGCGCAGGCTGGGTGCCTTCAGGCTGTGAAAAAATGAAACTGAAAGCTTACGCAAAAATCAATCTGACCCTGGATATCGTCGGGAAGCGGGAGGACGGCTTTCACCTGCTTGACACGGTCATGCAGAGCGTCTCTCTCTGGGACGATGTGGAACTGACGCCGGCCAAGGAACCCGGTATCCGCTTGCGCTGCGACCGGAACTATCTTCCCACCAATACCAAAAACACGGCCTGTAAGGCCGCCGACTTGTTTTTTTCACACTGCGGCATAAAGAATGCCGGACTTGAGATCTCTTTGAAAAAGCGTATTCCCACCAGAGCCGGCATGGGCGGCGGCAGTGCAGACGCCGCCACAGTGCTGCTTGGAATGAACCGGCTGTACCGTACGGATCTGAAGCTTTCCGCTCTGTTAGAGCTGGGTGCCAAGGTCGGAGCGGACGTGCCCTTCTGCATTCAGGGAGGGACCTGCCGCTGCAAGGGCACGGGAGAACTGATCGAACCGGCTTCCCCCATGCCAAACTGCTTTCTTGTGATCTGCAAGCCCCCCGCGGGCATGAGCACTCCGAAGGCTTATGCCCTTCTCGACACCTTTCCTCCCTCCCGGTCCATGGCCACTCCGAAAATGCTGGAGGCCCTGAAAAGCGGGAGCCTGCGGGATATCGGAAAAAGCCTGGCAAACCGCTTCGATGAAACCATGAAGCTCATACAGGTAAAGGAGATCAAAAAGGTCATGAGCTCCGCCGGCGCGCTGGGCACTATGATGACAGGAAGCGGCTCCGCCGTATACGGTATTTTTCAGGACCGGAAAAGCGCCGAAAACTGCCGGGAGCTTTTGGTAAGCAGAGGAAGGGTATTTCTGGTCCGGCCCCAGTCCGGCAGCCAGATCTGAACTTGACACACAGCACTTTTTGATGAAAGCCGATCATGATAGAAAAAGGTACCGGGGACTTGTGTCTCCGATACCCTTTTTCTTTCTTTGTTTCTTCCCCGTGCCGGTTTATCCGGCGATCTCCGCTTCCCAAAGCCGCTTTTGCTCCGGGGAAACGGTTTTGAGCTCTGTCAGGGAATAGGGAACACCCAGCGCGTCCCACTTCGTTTTTCCAATGTCGTGATAGGCCATGATCTCAGCCTTTTGAATGCAGGAATGGCTTTCCTTCAACCTGCGTATTCCGGCAAAATGCTCCTTCGTATCGTTGACCCCCGGAATGATGGGGCAGCGCAGGATCACCTTCGCCCCCGCCTTCTCCAGCCTTTCCAGTGTATCCAGAACCGGCTCCAGGGGCGCTCCTGTCCACTTTTTGTGAGCCTCGGGATCGGTGTGCTTGCAGTCGAACAGGAAAAGGTCTGTAAGGGGCAAAAGCTCCGTGAGAAACTCTTCGGAGATCAGCCCGTTTGTTTCCAGGGCCGTGTGGTATCCCCTTTCCCGGCAAGCTTTCAGCAGCTCTGTGAGCAGCTCCCGATGAAGGGAGGCCTCCCCGCCGGAAAAGGTCACACCGCCTCCGGAGCTTTTATAGTACTTGGCGTCCCGGTCAATGATATCCATGACCTCACCGGCGGTCATCGCCTTTCCCGAAAGCTCCAGTGCTTCGGCAGGACATTTGGCGGCACAAAGGCCGCATCCGGTACAGCGTTCCCGCAGAAACCGGTGCTCTCCGCCCTCCAGCACATGGGCCCCGTTGGGGCAGACCGTGCAGGCCCCGCAGAAAATGCATTTATCCTTCCGGAACAGGAGCTGAGCCTCTGTAGAAAAGCTTTCCGGGTTGTGGCACCAGGCGCAGTGCATATTGCAGCCCTTGAAAAACACGGTGGTCCTGATCCCCGGGCCGTCATAGACGCAGAACCGCTGCACGTCAAAAATCAGGTGTTCGTTTTTACGCGCCATAGGTGGTCCTCTCAATGATCTCCCGCTGCACAATGGGATTCAGCGTGACAAATCTGGCGCTGAACCCGCCGATGCGCACCATGAGGTTCTGGTAATTTTCCGGATGCACCATGGCGTTTTCCAGATCGTCCCTGCCGATGACGCAGAGGTTTGTCTGGGTTCCTCCGTTTTCATAGAAGGCCTTCAGCACCGCCTCCACCTTATCGCCGGACTCCTTGAACAGCTCTTTGGTAAAGCGGACGTTGTTGATCACGCCCACATGCTTTGAGTGGTCGAACTTCGACATGGAGTTGAGCAGGGCCGTAATGCCGCAGGTGTCCGCGCCGATAGAGGGACCGTTGCCATTGGCCATGGGCGCTCCGCGCTTGCGTCCGCAGGCAGAGGCCTCACAGAAGTTGCCCCATTCGGCGCTCATGGAATTGTTCACGCTGACGATGTTGTAATGGTCAAGTCCCGCTTCATGCCCGGCCTTTATCGTCATGTCGGCCAGGTCGTTAAACACTCTGGAAGCCATTGCATCCGCCTCGTCGTTATCGTTGCCGTATTTCGGCGCTTCCAGGCAAAGCCGGCGGATCTCCTCATAGCCCTCGAAATCACAGTCAAGAACATGTACAAGCTCTTCCAAGGTAAGACGCTTCTGTTTGTAAACCAGATTATTGATGGCGGTAAGGCTGTCCGCGCAGCTTATGATGCCGTACATTTCACTGGAAGCGTTGAGGTACCGCACACCGCCTTCAAAAACCGCCTTGCCCTTGGCAATGCAGTCGTTCATCAGAAGACTGAGATGAAGATAAGGGGCATTCTCCCCGGCAACCATGTAATTGAGATATTTCTGCACGGCAAACTGAGTGATCACAGGCTCCAACTGACCCATTACCGCACTGTAAAGCTTTTCAAAGGTATCAAACTCGGAAAGCTCACCGGTCTTCACGCCGCATTGCACGTTCTGGAACTTATCCAGGCCGTTGTGCAACGCCATCTCCAAAGCCTTCAGCGCGCTGATGCCGTTATTGGGGGTGCCCACGCTGAGCCCCACCATAACATATTCGCCGCAGCCAAAGGGAACATACTGCTCTGCCTCTTCCCTGGAAACACCGTATACCTTCTGAACGGCGGGCACATTGGTGTCGTCGGAATAGATGATGGGGAAGGTGGTACCCTCGGCGTTTACCTCCATGGCCTTCTGGAATACCTCCTCGCTCATGCCGCTGTAATAACGCAGCGTAAGCTGGGGCACGGTTTCCTTGAACCGGCGGGAAGCCTCCATAATAACAATGGCAAGGCGGTCGGCCTCTTCAGGATGCTCCCGGCCTACGCCGCCGATGATCACGCGGCAGTCGTGAACCTTGTTGATCTCCTTGAAATGCTTGTAAAGATAGAGAACCGTCTGCACAGCCTCTTCCTCGGTGATCCTGCCCCCGTCCACATCCGCGGCGTACAGAGGCCCGAGATAATCATCCATGCGGCTGTAGTTCATCAGGTCGCAGCTTACGGAATAGATCCACATCAGCTGAACGCCCTCCAGGAACGTGGCAGGTGCGTTGTGCTGAATATTCTCCAGCGCTTCGCTGAGCTTCAGGAATCTGCGGCGGCTGTCGCTGTCCTTGGCATCTGCCGCCAGCTTCAGCGCCTGCCTGCGATACCGCTCACAGGCCTTGCGCAGACTTTCGATCCACAGCTTCAGGGCGGTGTAGAAGGAAGACTTGCCGTTCTTCTGCTCCGCCTCTTCGATCTCACGGTCAAGTCCGTCAAAGCCCAGGCGGATCAGCTTATTAAAATCCAGATTGGTGCCGGCAACCCGGCTGTCGCAATTGCCCACACCGGGACCCTGATATCCCTTCGGCGGGATATAGCCGTAACGGTGGGCAAAGGCTACATCCAGCTTGCGCGCAGTCTGCTCTTCATGCCAGAATGCCTGAGCCGCCTGCAGCTCAGTAATTTCCTGGGTGCTGAATTCTCCCCCCAGCTTCTGCAGGGCACAGGTAAAATCGAAATCGTCAAAATAATAAGTATAGCAGCAGCCGATCTGAGCGGAATAGCCGCCTACCTGGGAGGTGAACCCCGCAAAGCCATGCTCATATCTTCCGGCAATGCCGTCATTCTCGTCCATGGGAACCAGGATGTGCTCGAGCTGGTAGTCCATACATTTGGCTTCCCGGATATAGATATCAGAGCTGTTCTCCTTATAGATTTTTGTAAACTCCAGGACCTCCCGGAGCTTTTGCAGATCGCTTCTTGGCATACTGCGTTCCTCCATTCTCCTTTATTGATATAAGAAACTTGCTTTTTACCCGGCACGCGCCTATAATAGAGCCAGCGCGAAAACTGGGAGGATCTCCTTTGGACAACAATATTACCCTGCTTCATTTTACGGAAGACGAAATGCGCCGCAGCGGCGGCCAGGTCCTGCATCAATTCGGCGTTACCTCTACCTATAAAATACACACTCACGATTTCTATGAAATCTTTCTTGTGATGCGCGGCGGCGCCGTTCACGCCGTGAACGGACAGACCCAGATGCTCACGGAAGGGTCCCTTGTGCTGATCCGCCCCCGGGACATTCATAAGTATGAAGCTCTGGAAAAAGACGATTTTGAAATGGTAAATACCGGGATCCCGGAAAATGTTTTTCTGCGGGTCTGCGCTTATCTTGACGTGGACCGCGAGATCTTTGACCGGCCTCCTCTGCCTCCGGGCAGGACCCTTTCCGGCTCTGTTCTGGCAGACGCAGGGAAAAAGCTGCTGGAAAGCGGAGCCATGCCGGATCCGGAAAAAGGATACCGCCATATGCTCAGTATCCTTCCCTATCTCATCGGCCTGTTTTTCACGGCACCCGAGGAAAGAACAACGGTCCCCGCCTGGTTCTCAGAGCTGACCGAGGAAATGGACCAGCAGGAAAACTTCATTGCCGGACTTCCAAGGCTCATAAGCCTTGCAAACCTTTCCCAGGAGCATCTTACCCGGTCCTTCCGGCGGTACCTCGGCACAACGCCCACTGCCTTTATCAATGAAAAACGGCTGGGCCTTGCGGCGGGCCTTCTGTTAACGGAGGACGTGCCGGTAGTGGACCTGTACGAGCGCTGCGGCTTCAACAGCCAAAGCTATTTCTACAGACTGTTCACCCAGCGCTACGGCTGCTCCCCCAAAGCCTTTCGGGAGATATGCCGCGACAGGTTTTAACCGCGTTCGCACTCATTATAAAGAATCGGGCGTTCCGTTTCCACCACCAGATTGACAAAATCCTTCCACTATATTGATTTTTCTCTCAGAAGTATCTGCCGGCAATTTATTTTCAAAAGGAGGATCTATCATGAATAAGCTCACTGTTACCGAACTGAAGCAAGGCATCTTTAACCTGACTGAGGATGCCCCCGGAACCGCCGTAGACGCCTACCTTGTCTGCGGCAGCTCCCGGGCGCTTCTCATCGACGGCCTGCAGGATACCACCGGCCTCTATGAGAAAGTCCGCTCTCTCACCGCTCTTCCCCTTGACGTTCTCTTTACCCACGCCCACTACGACCACCTGGGTTCTTCCTGCGAGGAATTCTACCATGCCGGCTGTGATATTTACTTAAACAGCGCCGACAATGAGCTTGCTGAGGAAACCTTGGGGAAGCCTGTTCCGGAAGGATTTTTCCGAGAGCTTGAGGACGGACACACTTTCGACCTGGGCGGCCGTGTGCTGCGTGTCATGACGGTTCCCGGGCATACCCCCGGCAGCGTGGTGGTTTTAGACGAAGCGGAACAGCTTCTTTTCTCCGGCGACAGCATAGGCTCCGGCCCTATTTGGCTTCAGCTGCCGTACAGCCTGCCGCTGAATATTTTCCAATCGGCGGTGGAGCGCCTGCTTCAGCAGATTAAGGACTGGGATCACATCACCATATACCCCGGCCACCAAAACCAATCCGAAAAACCTCTTACTCTCCGCTATGTGGAGGATGTAATAGAGACCGCCCGCCTTGTGCGCTCCGGACAGTTATCCGGAGAAATTCAGATGATGCAGTTCGGAAGCGAAGAGCCCTTCCCCTATGCCGTAGTCCGTCACGGCGCCATGCAGGGCTTCTTCTACAGCCCCGGAAGATTTGAGGCATAAGGGCTGAGGAAACCAGGGCGGAGGGGTCGACCTTGCCCTTTTTCCTTTCGGCGCCCCTGAAAGGGGGCGGTTAGGGGCCAGGGTTCTAACAACTAATATCCAATATCTAAAAAACCAGCACCCGCCCTGTGATCTCTCGCAGGCCGGGCGCTGGTTTTCTTTCAATTACTTTTTCATAAACTCCACGAATCTTGTGAGGATCGCGGCGACCTCCGCCCGGGTGGCGGTGCCGCCGGGAGCAATATAGTCTTTTCCACCGCTTGCCCTGCCGCCGATAAAGCCGTTGGCAACCGCCCACTTCATGGCGTCCTGGGCATAGGAGGAAACCTTGGAAGCATCGGGGAAGCTTGTCAGCTCTGTCATGGTCTTCGTATCTGCGCCGATGGCTTTGGCGTACCGGTACAGCATGGTCACAAGCTGCTCTCTTGTCACGGAGCTGTCGGGGGCAAAGCTTGTATCCGAAACGCCGTTGACGACTCCGGCCTTGGAGGCCCAATCTACGGCGTTCTGGTACCACTGGCCGGATTTTACATCCGTAAAGGTGCCAGTGTCCAAACCATATTTCGTCTGGCCGCTCAGGTTATACAGCACCTGGGCCACCATGCCCCGGTTCATGCCGGTATTGGGGGAGAAGGTGGTATCGGAGGTGCCGTTGAACAGGCCGTAGCCTGTGGCCTTGTCCACTTCATCCGCATACCATTCGCTCGATTTCACGTCGGCAAATTTCTTGCCTGCGCCCGGTTCGGCGGGAAGCTTGATGCTGGCAACGGCTTCTCCGGAGGGGGTTTTTACCTCAATCGTCTTATCGCCCTCGGGCTGGGTGGTGATCGTCACGGTACTGCCGGTTTCGGCAGTCACTGTTTCCACCATGGGATCAGCCGGCGTGCCGCCGCCTCCGCTGCCGCCGCTGATATCAGGCGGAGGAGTGGGAGTTACCGCGGTCTCTACCACCGTGACCAACGCTAAAGGCATCCTGTTCATAGGATTGGTAAGGTCGTCCGGCAGATCATGATATACGCCTCGTATCACATACCTTCCGGGCTTGTTGGGATCATACTTGCTCTGCTTTCCATCCGGCGGGTTCCATTTTACAGGCACCATGACGACGGATCCTCCGGTGCGGCGCGCAGGAGCCTCATCCGGAAGGGGAAGATCCTCAAAGGCAATTCCCTGTTTTACCTCCAGGCGGATGCCCTGCGCGTTCTCGATCCTGAAATTCTCGAGCACCATAAGGCTCAAATACGGTTTTATATTATCCGGGTTGGTCAAGTCCTCGGGATATTTCGTATATTCACCATAGATGGAATAGCTTCCGCACACATCCGGCACGTAATGGCTGAAATCCGTCCAAGTGACCGGCAGCGACACCGTCTGGCCATCATTGCGCCGCACATGTACCTCCTTGGGCAAGACCAGGTCTTCTACAGGCGTCCCGACCTTGGTGCTGGTTGAGACGTAGTAAGCTGCACTGATCGTATACGGCCCGGGAACGGGAGTAGGTGAAGGGGTGGGAACGGGCGTAGCCGTGGGCTTTGGCGTAGGAGTAGGAGTAGGAGTCGGCGTAACCGTGGGCCTGGGTGTGGAAATAGGGGTCCGCTGTACAAGGAGAGGTGCTGTCCTCTGATTGGGATTTGTGATATTCTCCGGCAAATTCACCAGCGTGCCGCGGAGCGTTTGAGAAGAATTCAGATCGGGATCGTACTCATCGGAATTCCACTCCACGGAAATTTCAACGACCTTTTCCACACCACTCATATTCACCTTTACCGTTTTTGGCAGGTCCAGATCCGCAAAGGCGGTGCCGACCGGCGCGTAGATGCGTTCAGCGGTAACATAGGAGACTGTAAACTGGTCCGTTACCGTTATGGTGAAAGAGGTTTGGAGATCCCACGGATTTTCCACACCATCAGGTAAAATCAACTTGCCTGACGTTGTGTATCTGCCATTTGTGCCGCCATCATAGCTGCCGCAGGGGTACCAGGCCACAGGGATCTCGATATCTTCCCCAGAGCCCAGGCGGGCTGTCACGGTTTGAGGCAGAGCGATTTCTCCATAGGCGGTTCCCTTTTCCACAGTGAGATAGGGATTTTCAAGGCCGATCATATAATCGCCCAGCCAATCGGGCCATTCAGAGGAAATGCCGCCTTTCAGGCAGGGAAGCTTTCCCTCTTCCCACTGCCAGAGATCTTCCTCAAAGGAAAAACCTACTTGCGTTTCCCAGAAGCTTCTGTCGGCAATTTCTTTGGTGTAAATGTTCTGACCATTCAGCGTATCGTGAGCATTATTCCCATCGTAAGCCGCTGTGCAGGGTGTTTTCAGCTGCATACCGGCCCAGCCATAGTTGTTTCTCAAATAATCCGTGGCGGTGTAGTTGTCAGGATACTGGGTATATCCCGCCAATATCCGACTGACGAAGACCCCGTTTTCATATAGAAGAGAGGGATTCAGCGCCGCGCAGTTTTCAATGATGATCTCCTGGCTTTTTGAGCCAACCAATCCGCCGATATGATTTATTCCACTTTTTGAATGGCTGCTTAAAGCCATGGTGGAATAGCTATTTTTCGCGGAAACAGCTGCGCCCGCCAGACCTCCGGCATTAAAATCGCTGTCCGAATCGTTGGTGATGCTGCCGCCGGTATAGCAATTTTCTATCAGGGAATCTGAGCCGCCCCAACCGACGATCCCACCGAAACGCACGTAGCCGGAATCAATCTGATTCACCATGACGATCTCAGAAGAGCACCGCCTGAGGGATACTTTCATATCGGCAGAGCCCAAAATTCCACCGGCGTAACAGCTGGTACCGGACGCGGCGGTCACAGCGCCGGTAACATGGCAATTATCGAAGGTGCAGACCGTTGCCGAACCGGCAATACCGCCCAACCTTCCCGCACCATCAGAAACAGAAAGGTTTTCCAGCCGCACATTTTGTACCGTGCATCCACTCAAGGAGCTAAACAAGCCGCTGCCCAGATTGGAAACAGTGTGATCTTGTCCGTCAAATACGATATTCCGGATGGCCGCGCCGGGCATGGCCTCGCCCTTCATGTCGATATCATCGGTAAGATAGACCTCCGCAACACCGGCCGCGCTGTACTGTCCCCAATTTGCGGCAAAAATCTTCAGCTCCTCCGCTGTGGAAAGGTAAAGCTTTCCATCCTTACCGGGAGTCGGGGCAGCTGTCGGCATGGGAGAAGCTGTCGGCGCAGGTGTGGAGGAAGGAACGGGTGTAGGCTCCGGCCGTACGGGTTCTTCACCGGAAGACAGCCACCGGGGCCACGCGCTTGCGGAGCTCCCTTCCAAATAGGGCAGCTTTCCCGCTTCCCATTTCCAGGGTCCGTTTGTAAAATCAAAGCCCAGGCCCTTCCAGAAATCCATCGTGCCCAGAGTCTTTGCCGTAACGTCTCCGCCATGGATGCTCTGCTGAGAGGTTCCGGGTTCTGTCACCGCTTCCTTTTGAAGCACGCCGATCTTCATGCCGCTCCAGGCATAGTTATTTTGCAGCTGGTAAGCGCCCTGCCCTTCGCAAAATGAGGCCACACGTCCCAACGTCACGCAATCGGCTTCGTTTTGAACGGAAACAGTGGGATTTATCGCCACGCTGTTTTTCAGGGAAGCCGTGTTGTCCCAATCGGCGCCTAAATAGCCGGCAAGACCCGCCGTAAACTGGCTGTTGGACGGATCACCGCTCCGTGTCACCATCGCAGTGGAATAGCAATGATCTACCGTTCCTAAGGTATATCCGACAATCCCGGCAATTCCGTCAATGCTGCCTTGGGCGGAAACAGAGCCGGTGGAAAAGCAATCCTCAATGCGGGCGTCGCTGTGACCGGCAATTCCTCCGAATCCCATGCCGCCCTTTTCTCCCGCGACAACACAGGTGATCTCCACATCCGCAGAACATCCGGAAATAGAAGCGGAACCGGCCCCCATGATGCCGCCGACTAAGGCGGAGCCCCAAAGCTCTGTTTGGGTATGACAGCCTGTGATGGAGCCGCCTTCCGCCGCGCCCACAATGCCGCCGATATTGCCATCAATACCGCCGACCGTTGTATCTTCCGCAATGCAGTTTTCGATCACGGAGTTACCGCTGTATCCCGCAACAGCACCTATTACATGGAACCCGTCGTTGATCCCCTGAAAATCGCAGCTCTTCAAATGGATGTTTTTAACTGCAGCATGATCAAGGGCGCCGAACAATCCGGCATAATCGCTGACCATCATACCAAGTGTCAAATTCTTCACGGTATGTCCGCCGCCGTCAAACGTGCCTGAAAATGGGGCATCTATTTGGCCGATGGGCGTCCAGTCTTCCCCCATCATATCGATATCATTCTGCAAAACGACGGTAAGGCCATCCATGCTTTCCCGGCTCACGCGGAAGGAAAAGTTCAACAGATCCTCCGGCGTGGAGATCGTAAGGTCCGCAGGGAAATTTTCTTCTGCCGTTGCCGGAACGGGAATCCCGGAAAATGGCAGAAGCAATACTACCAAACACAACAGAGCTGCAGCAAATCTCATTTTCTTTTTCATTTTAATCAACCCTTCTAAAACAAAAAAGTGCGTGGCAAGAACCACGCACCGAAAAACGCATGGCTCTCTTGTTACCACGCAAGTTTTGAATACCTCATTACAAAAAGCATATCAAATTAGAGCCTGCATTTTTACCAAAAGGGTAAAAATAGGCTTTCCATAACGAGGAATTTTATTCAACTGCGTGGTGTCTGTAGTATATCACTTTTCATGAGAGAAATCAATAAGATTTGCGGAAAGGATGTTCTTTTGTACAAAAATTCCCGAAAATTTCAGTTGACAACCCGCCATGCCGGTGATATAATAAGCGAGCACTTAGAAAAGAGTGTTTGCGGATCAGCTTAGTTGCTCGCCTCGGACGCTCCGACCGTGTGCAATAGAACACAAGTGTTCCATGCGAAAAGCTTCGCTTTTCCGAATTGAATATAGGTATATGCAGGTGTGGCGGAATTGGCAGACGCGTATGGTTCAGGTCCATATGAGCGCAAGTTCATGC
>CAZNZS010000033.1:21845-22308 GCA_964577585.1 uncultured Acutalibacter sp. | reverse complement strand
TTCCTTCATTATGCACTATTTCAAAATTATTGTAAATAATTTTATAAAAATCAGTCTGATTCACCCATGGTTTTCACCAGCACGGCCTTCTGGGCGTGGAGGCGGTTCTCCGCTTCCTCGAAGATTTCGGCGGCGTGGGCTTCAAACACTTCGGCGCTGATCTCTTCTCCCCGGTGGGCGGGCAGGCAGTGCTGCACCATGGCGTCGGGCTTTGCCGCCGCCATCAGCGCTTCATCAATGCAGTAGCCCTTGAAGGCAGCTTCCCTCTTTGCACGCTCCTCCTCCTGGCCCATGGAGGTCCACACATCGGTGATGACGATATCGGCGTCTTTTGCCGCTTCCACAGGTTTATCCGTCAATTCAAAAGTATCATATCCCCCGGCAAATTCCAGGATCTCTCTGGGTGGGCGGTAGCCCTCGGGACAGGCCACGGAAACGGCCATGCCCACCTTCAGGCCACCTA
>CAZNZS010000033.1:0-21835 GCA_964577585.1 uncultured Acutalibacter sp. | reverse complement strand
CATCATGTTTTTGCCATCGCCGATGAAGCAGAGCTTGAGGCCTTCAAAGGAGCCTATATACTCCCGGACGGTCATCAGATCCGCCAGCACCTGGCAGGGGTGGCAGAAATCGGTAAGGCCGTTGATGACGGGAACGCTGCCGTATTCGGCCAGCGCTTCCACCTCGTCCTGACCGAAGGTGCGGATCATGATGCCGTCCACATACCGGGAAAGGACCCGGGCGGTATCCTGAACAGGCTCTCCTCTGCCGATCTGAGAACCATCGGAGGAAAGCACCACCGCATAGCCTCCCAGCTGGTTAATACCCACTTCGAAGGAGACCCTTGTACGGGTGGAGGATTTTTCAAAGATCATGCCCAGGCATTTCCCTTTCAGATGAGGATGGTCGATGCCGTGCTTCGTTTCATACTTCAGTTGATCGGCAAGGTTCAGGATCTCGATGATCTCCTTGCCGGTCAGATCCAAAAGCTTCAGCAAATGCTTCATAAATTTCGTTTCCTTTCAAAAATTTTAAGACGCCCGCAAAACAGCGGCAAAAATTTTCAATCCCGCGTCTATTTCTTCCTTTGAGATCGTAAGGGGCGGCAGGAACCGCACCAGTTCCTTAGCGGTGAGGATCAAAAGCCCCGCTTCGGCACATTTTATCAGGACCTCATGAGCGTCCAGCCCCCGGAGCTTTACGCCCAGCATCAAGCCTTTTCCCCGCACCAGCTCCACCTGGGGTAGGGCGGAAAGCTTCTCCCGGAGATAGCTTCCCTTTTCCGTGACCTCTCTGAGAAACGCCGGATCAGAAACACGCCTTACCACCTCTCTGGCCCCGGCGCAGACCACGGGGTTGCCACCGAAAGTGGAGCCTTGCTGACCGGGCTTCAGAATATTCCGAAGCTTTTCACTGACAAGACACGCGCCGATGGGAAGCCCTCCGGCCAGGCCCTTGGCGGTGGTGACCACATCGGGCTCTACTCCGTAGCCCTGAAAGCTGTAAAAATAGCCGGTGCGGCCTACGCCTGTCTGCACCTCGTCGATCATCAGCAGCACGTCTTTTTCCCTGCAGAGCTTGGAAAGGCCCTTGACAAAGCTTTCCTCCATGGGAATCACACCGCCTTCGCCCTGCACGGTTTCGATCAGCACAGCGCAGACGGAGCCGGCGAGCAGCTTTTCCACACCGGGAAAGTCGCCGGCATCGGCATAGAGAAAGCCTTCCGTCAAGGGGAGGAAATCCCTGTGAAAGCCCTCCTGCCCGGTGGCAGCCAGGGTGGTGAGGGTGCGGCCGTGGAAGGAATTATTGAGGGTGACGATCTGAAAGGCGTTTCGCTTTTCCCCATATTTTCTGGCGATCTTGACAGCGCATTCGTTGGCCTCCGCCCCGGAGTTGCAGAAAAATGCCTGGGCCATGCCGGAGGCTTCGGAAAGCTCCTGGGCCAGGGCTGTGTTCTGAGGAGAATAGTAGTAATTGCACAGATGCTGGATCTCCCCGGCCTGCTTTGCCACCGCTGCCGCCCACCGGGGGTCGCTGTAACCCAGGGAATTCACGCCGATGCCGGAGGTGAAGTCGATGTATTCCTTCCCGTCCACGTCCCAGGCCCGGGCGTTTTTCCCCTTGACCAGGGCCGCGTCTACACGACCGTAGGTGTGCAGGATGTAGACGCTGTCCTGCTCCTTGATCTCCTGAAATTTCATGGTTTCACTTCGCTTTTCGTTTTTATAGAATTTCAATCATGTCAGCCGTTTTTTGGGGATTGGGGTGGATGATGGTTTAGTGGTGCCATTGACCTCCCCTGCTAAGGGGTGATGTGCCCCAGTGGGGCACATCACCGACCGACGCGAAGCGGAGAAAGGTGTCACGGTGCAACCGTGACGGAGGGGTTCTGGGCTACGCAAAAACCACAACAGGAACCCCTCCACCGCCTAACGGCGGTCCCCCTCCCCTTAGCAGGGGAGGTTAAAGGGCAAGGGCAGGCTCGCCTTGCCTCAAGGGGAGCCTAAAGTCAACCCCTCCGCCATGCTTCGCATGGCCCTCCTCCCCTTTCAGGGGAGGCAAGGGTTTTGTGCTTTCTGTTAGTGCGCTAAATTCCAATTTAGCCTAGCGTCCCTGCTCTCCATTTCTAATTGCTAATTGCCAATTACTAATCCCCCTTGCCCTTACTCTAACAACTAACGACTAACGGCTAACAACTAATAAAGCATCGTTCCGATGCCTTCGTCGGTGAAGAGCTCTACCAGGATCGAATGGGGAATGCGGCCGTCGATGATATGGGCTCTGCCCACGCCCCGGCGGACGGCGT
This sequence comes from uncultured Acutalibacter sp., assembly GCA_964577585.1. Classification (GTDB taxonomy): domain Bacteria; phylum Bacillota; class Clostridia; order Oscillospirales; family Acutalibacteraceae; genus Acutalibacter. Next base: position 19,550 of record CAZNZS010000033.1, on the reverse strand, counting down.
CTACACAGCAGTCGATTTTTGGGATCATGCCGCCGGAAATGATCCCTTCCTTTTTCAGGCGGTTCACATCGCTGACATTCACCACGGGAATGATGGTGGATTCGTCCTCCTTATCCCGCAGCAGGCCCCGCACGTCCGTCATGAGGATCAGCTTCATCGCGCCGATCTCCGCGGCGATCCTGGCGGCGGCGATATCCGCATTCACATTGAACACCTCACCGTGATAGCCTGCCGCCACAGTGGACACGATGGGCACATAGCCGCTTTCGGCAGCGGTGTGGATGATCTCGGCATTTACTTCCCGGATCTCCCCCACAAAGCCCAACTCTTCCTTCAGCATATCGGCCTTCAGGAGAGAACCGTCCAGACCGCAGAGGCCCACAGCCTTGCCGCCCGCGTTTTCCAGAAGCTGCACCAGATCTTTATTTACCTTTCCGGCCAGCACCTGCTGAACGATCTCCATGGTCTCGCCGTCGGTGCAGCGCATGCCGCCTACGAATTTACTTTCCTTGCCGATCTTCCGAAGCATGGAATTAATCTCAGGCCCGCCGCCGTGCACCAGTACGACGTTGATGCCTACAAGCTGCATCAGCACGATATCGCTCATGACGGCGCTTTTCAGTTCCGAATCCAGCATGGCGTTGCCGCCGTACTTGACCACTACCGTTTGACCGGCATATTTCTTGATATAGGGCAGCGCCTGGACCAGGACCTTTGCCCTTTCACTGTTTGAAATTTCCATAACTGTTCCTTTCTACGTCCGGACATCACCAAGCCAGCAGCATAGCGGCGTAGGCCGCGACAAACAGCCCCACGATCAGGGCATTTGCGGCGATGCCGCCCGCAAAAACCCGGCGCCAAAGCTTCCCAGCTCCCAAGTGCCGGGCAATGGGAAAGCAAATGAGTCCCATAAGCAGCAGGATCCCCGTGACGATGCCGAAGATCGGCTTCAGGAGAAACAGGCCGATAGCGAAAACGCAGGTCAATAGATCGACCAGAAAATTGAGATACAGTGCCGCCGAGACCGACACAGCCAGCACATCTCCCCGGCTGAGCTCACGAGCTTTCGATTTCTTTTCCATGAAGACCACCTCAGGTTCGATAATCTCCGTTTATTTTAACATAGTCGTAGGTCAAATCGCAACCGTAGGCTTCCGCGCCGGCGCTTCCGCTGTGAAGCTCAACGAGGATGGAAATTTCCTTTTCGCCCAAAATCTCCGCGGCCTTTTCCTCGGAAAACTCAATGCCGGCACCATTTTTGCACACGTCCACCTGTCCTTTTGCGGAACGGAAGGAAACATCGATCTTTTCCACGTTCACCTGCGCGCCGGAATAGCCGATGGCGCACAGTACCCGGCCCCAGTTGGCATCCGCGCCGAACATGGCGGCCTTCAGCAGATTGGAGCAGATCACGGATTTCGCCACGGTACGGGCAGTTTTCACATCCCCGGCCCCGGTAGTCCTGCACACCAGAAGCTTTGTGGCCCCCTCGCCGTCTCCGGCCATCATGCGGGCTAAAGTCTTGCAGACCTCCGAAAGGCCCTGAGAAAAGGTCTGAAATTCTTCCCCTTCTTCGGTGATCTCGGGATTTTCCGCCATACCGTTTGCCAGCACGGCAAAGGTATCGTTGGTGGAGGTGTCGCCGTCTATGCTGATCACATGGAAGGAACAGTCCGCCGCCAGGCGGATCGCCTTATCCAACATGGCGGAAGAAATGGCGCAGTCGGTAGTGACAAAACAGAGCATGGTGGCCATATTGGGGTGGATCATGCCGCTGCCCTTGGAAATGCCGCCGATCTTGACTTCTTTCCCGCCAATGGTCACGGAAACTGCCGCTTCCTTCGGAATGGTATCGGTGGTCATGATGGCCGCGGCCGCGGCAGGCGAGCCCTCCAGGCTGAGGGAATCGGCCAGTTCTTCTACCGCGCCCTCAATGGGCTCAATGGGCAAAGGCTGGCCGATCACGCCGGTAGAGGCAACGATCACATCCTCTGGTGAAATACCCAGGGCTTCTCCTGCCAAGGCGCACATCTTCTCCGCCTTCTCTATCCCGTCCGCGTTACAGGTGTTGGCGTTTCCGGAATTGCAGAGCACCGCCTGGGCCCTTCCGTTTTTCAGATTTTTCTTTGTGACAAGGATCGGCGCGCCCTTTACCAGATTTGTGGTATAGATGGCCGCGGCGGAGCAGGGCTTGTCACTGTAGATCATGGCAAGATCGGGCTTTGTCTTATTCTTGCGGATCCCGCAGTGGACGCCGCCCGCTGAAAAGCCGGCTGCCGCTGTAACGCCGCCGGAAATAACTTTTATCATACGCTTACCTTCTTTATCTGTGATTTGGGAAATCAAGGTTTCTTAGAAAGCGGGAGGCACCTGGGTAAGCCCCAGAGCCTCTTCCAGGCCAAAGGAAAGATTCATGTTTTGTATCGCCTGTCCCGCGGCCCCTTTGACCATGTTGTCTATAGCGGAGATCGCCACAAAGGTATCGGTGCGGGGATCGGTGAACAGGGAAACATCGCAGAAATTCGTATATCGCACGTGCTTTACGTTGGCAGTTTCTCCTGCGGGCAGCAGCCGGACGAAAAATTCGCCGCAGTATCGCGCTGCGTACGCCTCCCGAAGCTGTTCTGCCGATGTACCGGGCCGCAGCCTTCCGTAACAGGTGGCGAGGATCCCCCGGTTTATGGGAAGCAGATGGGGCACAAACGTCAGCCGGATCCCCTTCCCGATGAGCTTTGACAGTGTCTGCTCCATTTCCGGGGTGTGACGGTGGCTTGCCACCTTATAGGCGGTAAAGCTTTCATTCAATTCGGGATAATGGTTCTGCTGGCTGGGCTTTCTGCCCGCTCCGGTCACGCCGGATTTGCAGTCCGCAATGATGCCCTCAGGCTCGATCAACCCGTTTTCCAAGGCGGGAGCAAGGGCCAGCGGCACCGCCGTGGTATAGCAGCCGGGGTTCGCGATGAGCTTTTTTCCTTTGATCTGCTCCCGAAAGAATTCCGGCAGCCCGTAAACCGATTTTTCATGGAGAGCTTTATCCGTAAAGCTGCCACCGTACCACGCGCTGTATTCCGCTTCGCTTTCCAGACGGAAATCGGCGCCCATATCGATAAAGGTCTTTCCCGCCCGATCGCATTCGGCGGCCAGCTCCTGGGAAAGGCCATGGGGCAGCGCGGCAAAAATGACGTCGCTTTTTTCCAGCACCTCTTCCTCTGTGCCGCAGATAAGATCACACAGTTCTCTGTAAGCCGGGTACACCTTGGAAAGGGCCATGCCCTCAAAGCTTACGGAGCTTACAGCGGCAAGCTCCGACTGAGGATGTCCCAGGAGCAGGCGGCACAGTTCCGCTCCGGCGTATCCTGTAGCTCCCACTACGCCCGCTTTAATCTTCATTTTTCAGTTCCTCCAGAATCGTTCTCACACGCTTTACCTCCCGAAGCACATTTTCGGGGGCAGGACCGCCGGACACCGTTCTGCCGCTGACGCACTTCTCAAGAGATACGGCGCTGTATACGCCCTCATCAAAGCCCGAGAAGAGCTTTTGATATTCCGTGAGCGGCAGTGTTTCCAGGGTGAGACCCTTTTCGATGCAAATAGCCACAAGCTCTCCCGTTACCTTATAGGCGTCCCGGAAAGGAACGCCCTTTTCCGCCACAAGGTAATCGGCGCAGTCGGTGGCGTTGATAAAGCCCCCTGCCGCGGCCTTCCGCATATTCTCTTCCAGGACGGTCATGGTCTCCAGCATGGGGATCAGCGGCGTAAGGCAGAGCTTGACGGTATCCACCGCGTCGAACACGGCTTCCTTATCCTCCTGCATATCCTTATTGTAAGCTAAAGGCAGCCCCTTCAGCATGGTGAGAAGGCCCATCAGGTCACCGAACACCCGGCCGCTTTTTCCCCGGATCAGTTCGGCGATATCGGGGTTTTTCTTCTGGGGCATAATGCTGGAACCGGTGGCAAAGCCATCGTCCAGCTCGATAAACTTGAATTCCCAGGAGCACCAGAGCACCAGCTCCTCACAGAGCCTGGAAAGGTGTACCATCACAAGAGAGCAGACAAAGGCAAGCTCCGCGCAGAAATCACGGTCCGCCACGCCGTCCAGGCTGTTGTGAGACACTTCGGAAAAACCCAGAAGTGAGGCGGCGTATTCCCTGTCAAGTGGGTAAGTGGTGCCGGCCAGAGCGCCGCTTCCGAGGGGCATGACATCCATGCGGGAAAGGGCATCCCGAAGCCTGGAAAGATCCCGCAGAAGCATTTCGGAATAGGCCATGAGATGGTGCCCGAAGGTGATGGGCTGGGCCCGCTGCATATGGGTGTATCCGGGCATGACCGTGCCGCTGTATCGCTCCGCCTTTTCACACAGAACGGCAATGAGCTCCAGGAGAAGAGCCTTGATCTCTTTTCCTTCCTTTTTGAGCGTCAGGCGCACGTCCAGCGCCACCTGGTCGTTCCTGCTGCGGGCGGTATGCAGCCGCTTTCCCGTGTCCCCCAGCCGGGCGGTAAGCTCTCCTTCAAGAAAGGTGTGGATATCCTCGGCATCCGGATCGATGAGCAGAGCACCGCTTTCGATATCCGCGCGGATCTTTTGAAGCTCGGCGCAGAGCTTTTCACTTTCGCTTTTTTCGATGATCCCCTGTCTGCCCAGCATGGACGCATGAGCAATGCTGCCCTCGATGTCCTCACGGAACATTCTGCTGTCTATGGAAATGCTGGAATTAAAATCATTCGTTTTCGGGTCTGCTTCTTTTTGAAAACGGCCTTTCCAAAGCTTCATGGAGTCTTTCCTTTCTGGTTGTTTAGATGCTGGATTCTAGATACTGGACGGTGGTTGGCGCTGCTGCGCAGCGCAATGAAAAAAGGGCAAGGACGGTTCATTGTCATCCTGAGGAACGTAGTGACGAAGGATCTCGACCTTGAATGCTGAGTAAAAGGGCAAAGGACGAGATCCTTCGTTTCGCTCAGGATGACAGGGAAAAGGGCTCAGGATGACAGGAAAGAATCGTATTCTCCATTGCTAATTACTAAAACGCCCTTCTCCAGCATCTAGTACGTCAGCCCCTTTTTCGCCTGCACTTTGATGGGGAGACCGAAGAGGTTGATGAACCCGGCGGAATCCTTCTGGTCGTAAACCTGGTCCTCGTCGAAGGTGGCGATATCCTCGTCGTAGAGAGAATAAGGCGAGGTGACGCCGGCGTCGATGATATTGCCCTTATAGAGCTTGAGCTTCACATCGCCGGTCACAGTTTCCTGGGTGGAATCCACGAAGGCGGAAAGGGCCTTGCGCAGAGGCGTGAACCACTGACCGAAATAGACAAGCTCCGCAAATTTCAGAGCGGCCTGCTGTTTATAGTGATAGGTATCTCTGTCAAGGCAGATCTCTTCCAGCTTATTGTGGGCATGGTAAAGGATCGTGCCTCCGGGAGTTTCATAGACTCCTCTGGACTTCATGCCCACAAGCCTGTTCTCCACGATATCAGCAAGGCCGATGCCGTTTTCTCCGCCCAGCTTGTTTAAGGCCGCCACCATTTCGACACCGGAAAGCTTTTTGCCGCCAAGCTCTGTGGGAACGCCCTTCTCAAAATGAATGGTAAGATAGGTGGGCTCGTCGGGAGCCTGCATGGGAGAAACGCCCATTTCCAGGAAGCCGGGCTTTTCGTATTGGGGCTCGTTGGCGGGATTTTCCAGATCGAGGCCCTCATGGGAAAGGTGCCACAGGTTTTTATCCTTGGAATAATTGGTTTCCCTGCTGATTTTCAGGGGAATATTGTGGGCCTCGGCGTACTCAATCTCCTCTTCCCTGGATTTGATGTTCCAGATCCGCCAGGGAGCTATGATCTTCATATCCGGCGCAAAGGCCTTGATGGCCAGTTCGAAGCGGACCTGATCGTTGCCTTTTCCGGTGCAGCCATGGCAAATGGCATCCGCCCCCTCCTTTTTGGCAATCTCCACAATGCCCTTTGCAATGATCGGCCGGGCAAAGGAAGTTCCCAGCAGGTACTTACTCTCGTAAACCGCTCCCGCCTTTACCGTGGGATAGACATATTCCTGAACAAATTCCTCTTTCAGATCCAGCACATAAAGCTTGGAAGCGCCAGTTTTCTTTGCCTTTTCCTCCAGGCCGTCAAGCTCAGTGCCCTGACCTACATCGCCGGAAACGGCAATGACCTCACAGTTATTGTAGTTTTCTTTGAGCCACGGAATGATAATGGAGGTATCGAGCCCCCCTGAATACGCCAGAACTACCTTTTTGATCTCGTTTGCCATGCTGTTTTCCTCTTTTCGCTTTGCCGTGCGGAAGCTTCCCGCACAGGATATTTGAATGAACTGCTTGTTATTATACACCCATCTCCGGAAAATTCAAGGTTTTTATGCATATTTATTCACTTTTGCTGAAAAAGAGCTTTCCCGGGAAAAATTTTCTTCCGTAACCCGCTACGACACGGCAAAGAGCCTTTTCTTTTTTCAAAAGCGGGTGTAAAATCCTAAATAACTTCGTGAATGAAGGGCCGGCAAAAAATTTTTTGAAAATCCTGTAATATAATCCTGGAAACCGATAGAGAATGGGCAGAGGGCAAAAGGAGGGAAAAGTATGGGAAGTAAAACGGATGATAAAAAGATCGTGGAGCTCTATTGGACGCGCGCCCCACAGGCAATTGAAGAGACTGAAAAGCTGTACGGGACAAAGCTCAAGCGGCTGGCGGAAAATTACCTGGGAAATTATCAGGACGCAGAGGAATGCGTAAACGATGCATATCTCGGAGCCTGGAATTCCATTCCGCCAAACCGCCCCGACCCTCTTCTGCCTTATCTGTACAAGATCACCCGCAACCAGGCCATTAAGCGCTATCACCGGGAAACAGCGCAAAAGAGAGGGGGCTATGGCTTTGACGCGCCCTTTGACGAGCTGGAGGAAATCCTGATTTCTTCCGACAGCGTTGAGACTCAGATCGAACAGCAGGAACTGACGGAGATCGTAAACGGCTTTCTCCGCCGCCTTTCCCCCCGGGACCGCACCCTGTTCCTTGGACGCTATTGGTACGGAGAAGCCTACGACAGCATTGCCCTAAGGCTCAACATGACGGAAAACAATTGTGTTGTGCGAATGAGCAGATTACGAAAGAAGCTGCGGGAAACACTGCGCAGGAAAGGAGTGTTATCATGAACACGATGAAATTTTTGGAAGCCATGAACGACATAGACAGCAAATACATTCACCAGGCCGACATTTTCCAAGCCGACCCGAAAAGAGAAAAGCGGGGCCGGATCATCTCAGAAGCGTTTCACTGGGCAGGGGCTTTGGCGGCGCTGGTTCTGGTGGTATCGGGCTGCATTCTGATTTGGGGAATCGACTGGAATGAAAGGATTCCCGCCTCCAGCGGCGTGGGCTCCGAAGCACCGGAGGGTGTTATACTGCCGTCACCCACTGTGAACGGAGATGTCCGGATCCTGTCTCCGGGAGACGTTTCCATAGACAAGGATGGGTATCTCACTTTTACAAATCCGGAGTTCCAGGAACTATACAGGGTTTCCCTGAGCCATGAGCCCGTGACGGGCGGTGAATCAGACCCGACCAACCGGGTTCTGACGCTTACTCTGCCCTGTTATATCGCTGACCGGTATCCGGTGAATGACCGTACTCACATTCTCTTTTTTCTCCTTGAAAGAAACTATCAGTTCCTGAAAAGCGAAAACGGGAACGCCTATCTTAACATGGTAGAGGAAGACGCACAGCCTGCCGGGGCAATCGGATATTATGAAAAGGACGGATCCGTTGTATCTGCTGACAGCGGAGGGGTTTTCCGTGCGGAACAGGTCCGGAGCTTTCATTATAACGACTCCTTCGGAACAGACTTGTATTGGGAGAATCTTCACGCTTTCATCAACGGTACGGATCAGCCCGAACACAGCACGGGAATTATCGAAGAGGACGCTTTACAAGCCAATGAAAAGCTTTCTCAGATTTATGATTCTTGGAATATCATGGAGGAATTGGCCGACGGCTTGCTTTATTCCTACCTGGAGCAGAACGATATGCTGGAATACCTGGAGACTCGTTTTGTCACAGGTGCGACAGAAACCAATGAAACCTGGACTTTTGAAGAAGAGGCCCGCCGTGTCGCGCCGCTTGCGGCACAGTCCTTCGTGGACAAAATGCTTTCCGATGAGGAGCATCCTCTTACGGAATGCTTTTACCGGAACCTGAAGGTAGGCGCTGTTGCCAAAGATGAGAGTTTCTTCTGTATCGACCTGCAGATCGTATTCAAGATAAGAGACGAAGCGGATACAGACTACTGGATGGCAGGCAATACAAAGGAAGGGACCGGCGAAGACGAAGGGTATTACGCGGCCTCCCGCATTTTGAAGGTGGAAAGGTTGAGCGAGAACTGGTATCTTACCACTGCCGGAACCGGATACGGCATTACCGACGACATGGAAGAGGTCAACTGGGCTGAAGAGACCGATTTCACTGCCTGCCAGGTCTCCATTGATAAGGACGGCGCTCTCAGCTATGAAGAACCAGAATTCCAGGAGATCTACGATTTCATTGCAGATCAGCCTCCTGTGACAGACGGCAGCTTTTTTACGGATGAAAGCCGCCGCTGTGACCGCATCCTGTCCCTCACACTGCCCCACACCATGATCGCCCGGGAAAAAGACTACGTGCTGGTGTGGATGGAAAAAGTCCTCTACGGCTTCTTCGACGTGGAGGGAGAAAAAAGAGTGGAAAAGCTCAGCCGTTATTCCGGACCCGTGGCGGTGGACATCATTTCGTCAGGTGACGGCAGCGGTTTCAAGGCCAACGGCTTTTGGCAGCCGGACAGCGACGGCTTCCACCAGGGGAGCCTCAATGAAGCTCAGCTCGATTCTCTGGCGGAGTTTATGGGAATTTCCCGGGAAAGTCTGGATACCGAGTTGAAGGACGCGGAATCTTCTGTTGCCGCCCGCAGCAAGGATCTGGTGAAAAACCTCCTTTTTTCCTATATGCATCAGCATGGAATGTCCGGCTACAGCCTATGGGACGAGGAGACAAAGGGCTATGTTCCCATCACGGAGGAGGAAATGCTCCGGGCCAGGATCTTCACGGATAAACCGGACGCCGACCGGGCGATAGGATAAGGACCCTGCCGGATATTCGAGAAGGGCAAGGACGAGATTCTTCACCTTCGGCTCAGAATGACAGAGTGAAATTTCAACGGAAGCAGGAACGGGCAAGGACTCTGACAATAAAAGACTAACAACTAAAAAAGGAAGGTGATCCGGATACGAAACGTATTTTGGCTTTTTTGCTGGCTGTTTCCCTGAGTTGTTTCCTTTTGTACGGCTGCGGGAAGAAAAAGGATGAAAAGCAGGATGAAATAGCTTATGTGGGGGACCATATAACGATCCTGACGGAAGATCTGGATCTCTATATCCGGCGCGCCAAATTGCTGACCGTAGAAGAAGATCCTGCCGCGACGGCGCTTCAAAATCTGGCTGCCCGGGAAATATTCTGCTACCGGGCAGAGGAAGCGGGAATTCCAAATGAAGACGTGGAATTTGAAGCATGGCTCAAGGAATACCGGGAGAACATTGAAAACACGACAAATTACGGCGATTTTGAGGACTATATCAAAGGTTCCGGTATGACAATGAAAGAGTATTGGAGTTGGGCTGCTTCCAGCGAAAGCTTCCGCAAGGAATACTATTCCAATCTGTTTACGCAAAAGCTGCGGGAAGACTACAAGGCGCAAAGCGTTACCGCTCCGCCGGGCAGCGAAGAATACGGGAAACCCTGGCAAATCTGGTTTCAGGAATATAAGGACAAGGCCGTGGGGGCTGAGCATTTGAGAAAGGTTTCTCCCATGTATTAGATGCTGGATACCGCGGATATTAGACGTTTTGGTAAACCCCTCCACCTCCGTTTGGCAGTGAAGGGGTTTTCTGCCGTAACTGCAGAACCCCCCCAGTCATGGCTTCGCCATGACAGCCCCCCTTTCAGGGGTGAGCGAGCGCAGAAAGCCATGGCTTTCTTGGCGCATCATGTGCGAACCGACCGAGGTCATGATTGCCAGTGGCAATCGTCTATGACCGACCGAATCGAAGATGAGAACGAAGGCGAGAAGGCCAAGGGGGTGGGTGCTAAACTACAATTTAGCGCACTGACTGCCCCACTGTCGTCTCTGAGAAAAAACTCCGGCTCCGTGAACCAATACCTGACATCTAAAAATGGCTGCTGCGGTTTGCAGCAGCCATTTCTATTTCAGCTTCTTATTCTGTCCGGGGTCGCTCCTTTTCTCTGACTTCGTATTCCTTCACAGGGCCATAAAGCCTTTCGCTGAGGCGCACCGAAAGAAGTAAGCCCTCCGGCACATATTCTTCAGAAAGCACCGCCCCTTCCTCCCGGAGCCGGGCAGCCAGCCCGCTTTTGGAAAAGGGCAGAAGAAGTTTGGTTTCAAAGGTCTTTTCCGGCAGGTTTTCCTCTATCACGCTCAAAAGCTTTTCCACACCGTCGCCAGTAAGCGCGCTGATGCGCACGGCTCCTGGAAGGCTTATCGCAAGGTCGGGGTCCTCTACGGCGTCCCATTTATTGAGCACGGGGATCACCGGCCTCTCTTCCCCATCATTCCGGAGACTCTGCAGAAGCTCTTCCGTAACGCGGAGATGCTCGCCGGCTTCCGGGCTGGAGGCATCGCACACATTTAATAGGATATCTGCTGCCGCGGCCTGCTCAAGGGTGGACTTAAAGGCCTCTACCAGATGGTGGGGCAGCCTGCGGATCAGGCCCACCGTGTCGATCAGCATCACGGTTTTCCCACCGGGTAGCTTCAGGGCTCTGGCTGTGGGGTCCAGGGTGGCAAAAAGCTTGTTTTCCGCCAGCACCCCCGCCTGGGTGAGCCGGTTCATCAGCGTGCTTTTTCCGGCATTGGTATACCCCACAAGGGCAACGGTGACCGTTCCCGTTTTCTTTCTGCGCTTTTCTATCAGGTCCCTTGAGGCCTCCACTTCGCTGAGCTGCTCCTTTAAGCTTCCGATCCGCCGGCGGATATGCCGCCTGTCCGTTTCCAGCTTTGTTTCGCCGGGGCCTCTCGTACCGATGCCGCCGCCCAGCCGTGAAAGGGAGACGCCTTGACCGGAAAGCCGGGGCAGCATATAGCGAAGCTGGGCAAGCTCCACCTGCAGCTTGCCTTCCCTGCTTTGCGCCCGCTGGGCAAAAATATCGAGAATGAGCATAGTCCTGTCGATGACACGCACCCCGAAAAGCTTTTCCAGATTCCGGATCTGGGTGGGCGTAAGCTCCCGGTCGAAAACGGCAAGGTCCAGCTCTTCCCGGGCAATGATCGCCGCCGCTTCCTCCGCCATGCCGGAGCCAAGGCAGGTAGCGCTGTCAGGAGAAGGGCGCTTCTGCATCAGCGTGAAGGCCGTCTCGGCTCCCGCAGTGCGCACAAGCTCTTCCAGTTCCGCCAAAGAAACCTCCGCGTCAAATTCGCCGGTGTCAAGAGACAGCAGCAGGGCGCGCTCCTGTCTTTCTTCCTGTTCAAACATAGCCATTCCTCCCTTTACCGGATCATTGAAGCAACAGATGCTTTTCCCATTTTAGAGCATACCGCGCGTTCTTGTCAATGGCGGCTTTTCTTTGGAGGCAGCGCTTTATTAAAGCGGTCCACCGCCAGCGGTCCGCCGCTGAATTCTTTTCGAAAATGCGGGGAAACTCTTTCGCTTCATTACAATTCTCTTACTTCTGCGAAAACACCCTTGATTTTACGATACTTGCAGTATATGATAAATCCATCATCTGAAACGAGGTGTTCCAGTTATGGCAGATTTCAATAATTTCAACCAGCAGCCTGTATACAGCCCGCCTCCCTACCAGCCTCAGGCAGGCATTGATCCCCCTCCCGGCTACATTCAAAAAAGCCGCATTGCCGCGGGGATTCTTGGCATCCTTCTGGGCGCGTCGGGAATCCACAGCTTCTACCTCGGAAATACTTCCCGGGGCCTGATGCAGCTTCTCATTTCCCTTTTGACCTGCGGGATCGGTGCAGTAGTGATGGAGATCTGGGGTATTCTGGACGGCATCAAGCTGCTTGACGGCCGGATCAATACCGACGCCAACGGCGTATTTCTGAAGGACTGAGCCTCTGCCCCATATTTTCAGCAAAGGAGAATCATTATGACTGATATGGAAAACAAAGAACTGAGCGGTGAAGCAACGCCGGTTTCCGAGCCCACGCCCCAGGAAGCCCCTGTCACACCCAAGCTAACTTTGGAACCGGATCCTGCTATGCCGGAGATTCCTGTTCCCGAGGAGCCTGTTACCAATTACGCGCAAACCTCCGCCCAGGCTTTTCATATGCCGGAACCGCCCCACGCTCCGGAGCCTCAGCCTGAGCCCCAGCCCACACCGCCCAACTACACAGCCCAGTATCAGGCTCAATACGGGCAGCAGGGCCAGCAGCAATCTCAGCAGTACCAAGCACCCCAATACTACAAGCAGTACTACAACACTCCCCCTGCCGGTTACAGCCAGAAAAGCCGGCTTGCGGCGGCGCTGCTGGCCATCACCTTCGGCGGCCTGGGCATTCACAATTTCTACCTGGGCTTTTCCAGCAGAGGTGTGATCCAACTGGTATTGGCCATCTGCGGTATGATAACCTGCGGCGTTACCACTATCGCCGCTGTTATCTGGGGCTTTGTGGAGGGTATCCAGCTGTTTACAGCCAACAGCCCCTCAAAGCTTTATGACGCAAACGGAGTTATTTTGAGAGACTGATCTGTTCTGCCAAAAAATCAAGCCGTATGTCAGTTTTGACATACGGCTTTCCTTTTTGCCGTGTTCAGCTTTTTACTCACCGGGAACAAAAGCAAGCTTTGCTTTTCTGAGCGCCAGCACAACCAAGGGCAGCAGCACGAGCTGAATGATAATGCCCGGCAGCGCCGTGACAAAGGAGGCTGTCAGCCACACCTGAAGGGAATACTCGCCAGCGCGGAAAACGAGGGCGTTGACTATGCCGTATACCACGCGGCCGATCAGCATGGCGCCCACCAGGGAAATGTACACATTGGCTACCTGAGAGCCGGTGCGGACAAGAAGGATCAGAAGACCCGCGGTCAGACCGTACACGGCCAGCTCACAGATCATAGCAGGCAACATGGCTATGGGAGGCATGGTGGTAATCAGGCTTGACAGCAGGGGCGTAAGGATCCCGCAGGCAAGGCCATAGGCCGGGCCGCAGAGCAAGCCGCAAAGCAGGACCGGAATGTGCATCGGCAGCAAAATGCTGCCCGCGTTCGGAATGCCGTGGAAAGCAACGGGCAGCACGATACCCAGAGCCACGCACAAAGCGGAAATAACGAGCTCCCAAACATACTTCTTTGTTTTAGACATAGATCTTCCTCCAACTATAATTTTTTTGATTTTCCCAAACTGCTTTGAACGCACAGAAAAAGAGCCGGGAAACCGAGGCATTTTTCGAAATGCCTTCTTTGCCTTCCTGGCCCTTTTCTATTGCGGCAAAAAACCGCTTTTGTTTCAAAAAAGCTACTGACCCATCTGAACTTCGAAAAAACCTTCTTTCGGGAAAGTAAGCACCGCTTGACGGAGCCCTCCGAAGACAAAAACTATTATATCTGACAGCGGAGCAGTCTGTCAAGAAGTCAATTGTGAAATATTCGTTTTGCTCAAGCCTTGCAGGTGATCACGGTAACGTCCCTGTGAAGCTGCAGCACAGAAGCGGGGACATGGGGCGTGATGGGGCCGAACATGGCCTTCTCAATGATATCCTTTTTGTCCGCGCCGGCAATGAGCAGGATACGGGCGGCCTTCATAATCGTGCCGATCCCCATGGTGACCGCCTTGGTGGGCACGTCTTCGATCCTGTCGAACAGGCGGGAATTTGCCTTGATGGTGCTTTCGGTGAGATCTACACGGTGGACATAGCGCGGGAAATCATCCGTGGGCTCGTTAAAGCCGATATGCCCGTTGTGGCCGATCCCCAAAAGCTGCAGGTCCACGCCGCCCAGGCTGTCTATCAGGCCTTCATAGCGCTCTGCCTCCGCATCGATGTTCTCAGCGGAGCCGTCGGGCAGGAAGGTGCTCTCCCGGGGAATATTGACATGCTCAAAAAGGTGCTTGTCCATGAAATAGCGGTAGCTCTGAGGGTTTTCAGCAGAAAGGCCGCAGTATTCATCCAGGTTCACCGTGCGGACCCTGGAAAAATCAAGAATGCCTTTCCGGTGGTTTTTTACCAGTTCCTCATAGGCTCCGATGGGAGAAGAACCGGTGGCAAGCCCCAGCACACAGTCGGGCTTCAAAAGGATCTGCGCCCCAATGATCCCGGCGGCCAGCGTGCTCATCTGCTCATAGTTTTCCGCTTCTAAAATTCTCATTTTGATATCTCCTTTATTCATTTGTACTGTGATCAGGCGCGTTCCGCACCGTGGTTCCTTCGTTTGTTTCTTCCTTTTTGCGCCCCGGGAGCTGCGTCAGGATAACGGCGCAAAACACAAGGCAGCAGCCGATAAGCTCCCTTCCAGAAAGCACATCCTTCAGCACGGCCCAGCCGGCAAGAGCCGCGAAAACAGATTCCAGGCTGAGGATCAGAGAGGAAGCAGTGGGGCCGGTGGTCTTCTGGCCCAGGATCTGCAGCGTATACGCAACGCCGCTGGAAAGCACACCGGTATAAAGCAGAGGCCCGGTGGAAAGCAGCACATTTTCCCATTGGGGCGTTTCCGCCAAAAACGCGGGCACAAAGGAAACTATACCCGCCACAAAAAACTGGCAGCAGGAAAGAGCAACGCCGTTCACCTTCGGCAGAAAATGATCGATGGCAAGAATGTGCAGAGAAAAGAGGAAAGCACAGCCGAGCAGGAGCAGGTCTCCGGCGGCTATGGAAAACTCACCGGGCGTCATACTCAAAAGCCATGTGCCGATAACCGCCACAGCCACCGCAACCCAGGCTCTTTTTCCGGGCCGGCGGCCGGCAAAGCAGCCCAGCACCGGGACCAGAACGATATACAGAGCAGTGAGAAAGCCAGCCTTTCCGGAGCTTACCGTTTGCAGGGCGCTTTGCTGCAGAAGGCTTGCCACGCCCAGCAGGGTCCCGCAGATGAGGCCTCCCAAAAGCAGAGGACGGGCCACGTCCCCTAAAGGCACACCGGCTCTTTCCCCTTTTCTGTCCCGCAAAACGAGGAACACCGCCGCAGGCAAAAGCACAAAGCCACCGATAAAGCTTCTGACGGCATTGAAGGTACAGGGACCCAAATGGTCCATTCCCATGGCCTGGGCCACAAAGGCCGTGCCCCAGATCAGGGCAGCGGTCATAAGCATCAGAGGGCCCGTGGGGAACCTGAAGGCCGTTCTATTCTTCCTGTTGTTCAATAAGCCCCTCTCCCTTTTCTTCGTTCTGCTCCCGGGTCAGATTTTTCATCCAGTTGAACCGGTTGATCTTCACCAGCGCCACAAAGCACTTTAAGATCTGGTCACATTTCAAAGCCGCAAACACCACCCAGGGAGCGGCGCCCAGATACTGAGCGATGATCGCTGACGGCAGAACCACGGCAAAAACCGCCACGGTGTCCATTTTGAACACAAAAGAAATGTCGCCGCCGGATTTGACCAGACCGAACAGGCAGGGCATCTGATAGCAGGAACCCATGATGGTGACGGTGATCACATTGATAAACTGGCGGGAATATTCCTGAGCTTCCGGGCTGGCGCTGTAAAGGCCGATAAAGCCGTCTCTGAGCAGGAATACAAGGCCGCCCGAAGCGATGCCCACCAGCAGGAAAATCATCTGGACAGTTTTGGCGTATTCCTTCATCAGCTCATACTTCCCGGCTCCCACCGTTTTTCCGGTGATGATGCCCACCGCGGAAGCAAGGCCGGTAACCCATACGTACATGAGATTGTGAAGCATATTCGTAATGCTGGCTGCGGCCATGACCCCGGCGCCGTAAACGCCCAGTATCTTTGTATTGGCCAGCATATTGACAGACCACACAAGCTGACCACCGATGATGGGCAGGCCATAGCGCACAAAGTCTTTGAGTAACTGACCATCTATGTGGAGAAGATCCCGAAAACCGAAGCGCAGCTTTTTATCCACACAAAACACATAGATAACGCTTACCAGCATTTCCAGAATTCTGGAGATCAGCGTGGCTGCTGCGGCGCCGCTGACGCCCATGGCAGGAAGGCCCAGCCTACCGAAAATCAAGACATAATTGAGGGATATGTTCACCACAAGGGTCATAACGGAGATGTAGAGCCCGATCTTTGCCGTTTCCACGCTGCGCATGGAGGCAATCATCACTTGAGACACACAGAAAAAGACATAGGAAAATCCGACGATCCGCAAATAGGCTATCCCCTCTTCCACCACGCCGGGATCCGCCGTGAAAAGCCGGATCAAAGGCGCGGGAAACAGCACCGACGCCAGGGTGACAATGATTCCCACACCAAAGGCAGCCTTGGCGCCGATAGAAACCACCTTTTTGATGCTGTCCGTATCCTTTTTGCCCCAATATTGAGCCGCCAGGATCAATATAGCGCCCTCAATGCCTGCCACGAACATCTGAAGCACCGTCTGCATCTGATTGCCCACATATACGCCGGAAATGGCGCTGTCGCCCAAAGAACCGATCATCAGATTATCGGCAAAATTCACCGCGAAGGTGATGAGATTCTGCAGCGATATGGGGATGGCGAGCATAATAAGATCGCGATAAAAGGACTTGTCCTTTGTAAATACAGTCATTCGTACTTTCTCCTCTTCCCACAAGTCTTGCCCTTTTGAAAATTATACACTACCCGCCGGGTAAAGTAAATACAGCCTCCGATTTTTGTAGAGACGATATTTTTGAAGGCACGAGATACAGGGAAAGCCGGAAAGCCTGGGCTTTCCGGCTCCTATGTTCTTACTTACGGCTTTCTGAATGCGGGAAGAGCGCTGTGAAGAACGATTTTACTTCACGCGATAGCGGCAGGTCCTGTCATCGGAGATCACGCCATCAAAATTCAGGCCGAAGCCGAAATCATAGGTGTTACCTTCCCCGTCAACATAGCATTCCATGTCGAAGGCCACATCTTCGTCCTGTTTTTCGACAGACTCCATGTTCACGGGGATCTGAACGGGCAGCAGGCCTTCGGGAGAAAAGGCCCCTGTCAGCACATCCGTTACCGCCTGAGGCATAACGCCGTATTCCACCAGGATCGCGTCACAATAGGGCTCCAGCTCCGCCATGACCATGGGGTTCTTCAGGGTGATCACGGCGATCACAGGCTTATCGCCCATGCGTTTTTTGGTTTCGATCACATTATCCAGGTCCTTTTCATTGGCGGTTTCGCCCCATTTTCCGCAGTAGCCCCTGTCGGTACTCTCTTCCAGCGGGTCGCCTCCCGCTATGCTGTGCTTCCGGGCGGCCAGGGCCTGATAGGGCCTGTACTGAAGGCTGATGGGAACATAACCGTTTCCGCCCCGCTCACGGTCCTCTGGGCTGTAGCCTATGCTGATGGGAGATTCCATATAGCACACGGCCACATCGGCCTCTTCCGGCGTATCCACGATGGTGAAGTGCTCCGAAAGACTCTGCTTGCCGAAGGGAGTGATGGTCTGAGGCTCAGTGGGGAAGCTCATAAAGCTGAGATAAGAGCGGATGAACCGGTCCGGCACATAGACCTTTTTCCCCTCTTTAAGAGGCAGCACATGACGGCTGTTTTTCAGCATGGTCACGGAACGGAGCTGAGAGCGGTAGCCCTTCTCCACAAAATCCGGACAGCCCACTGTTTTAAGGGAGGTCTCCAGATCGAGATAGGGATTTTCAAAGAGGCCTGTGCGGAAAATGTTGAGCAGCAGCCTGTACGCGGACCTGCGGAAACGCGCCATCGCCGCCTCTTCCCCGTACTTTTCCACCAGCATTTTGTAGGCTTCCAGCACAGGAATGGCATTGTTATTGCCTCCGAACTGATCCACGCCCGCTTCCAGCGCCTTGCAGTGGCGCTCGGCTTCGGTAAGCTCTTCCACACCCCAGCATTTGCCGGCAAAGGTCTCCTCCGCGCTTCCCATGTCATGAGTGATGCCCCAGTCGGTGCAGACCACCCCGTCATAGCCCAATTCCTCCCGCAAAAGATCGTTGATGAGATAGCGGTTATAGGAATTCCCTACGTTTTCATGGTTCTTCTGGTCTATGTTATAGGAGATCGTATAATAGGGCATGACCGCGCTGGCCTTTTTCGTGGCTCCGTCCAGAGCAAAAGCACCCATTGTAAAGGGCTTCAAATGCTCCTGAAAATTATTTCCGGGGTAGACGGCATATTTGCCGTAAGCATAGTGGCCGTCTCTTCCAGCCTCTCCCGAGCCGCCGCCAGGGAAATGCTTTACCATGGTGTTGACACTTCCGCTGCCCCACCCGTCTTCGGAGCCGGGGGTCGTCTGAAAGCCGTCACAATAGGCCTTTGTCATGTCAATGGTCATTTGGGTGTGCTCGCCGAAGGTATCGGCATAACGCATCCAACGAGGCTCCGTGGCAATGTCGATTTGGGGAGACAGGGAAGTGGTGATGCCAAGAGCCCTGTATTCGGCAGAGCCTACCTCGCCAAACTCCCGGACCAGATCGGGATCAAAGGAAGCGGCCAGACCGATGCCGTTTGCCCATTTTGAAATAGGCTCTCCGGTGACGCCCATGTATTCCGCAGTAGAGCCGGCCCCGTGGCGGGGGTCCGAGCTGTTGTTGGCGGGGATCCCAAAGCCATCGTTCTCCGCGAGAGCCTGAAGCCTGTTATTCCACCGCACGGCAGTCTCCGTGCTTTCCAATTTCATGACGAGAACATGGCGCACCTTGTCCTCCGTAATGAACTTCTTCTGTTGATCCGTAAGCTCCCAGGGCTGCGCGCCGCTTTCCTCAAAGGATTTTCCGCCGTAGGTCCCGCCGAAATGCATCGCCTGGGGACCCTTTGCCGGTATGAGCTGATGAGCGCTGTAGAGCATAAGCCCGGCAATGTCTTCCACGGAAAGACGATCCGCCAGGTCCTTTGCCCGCTGTTCACAGGGAAGACGCCAGTCTTCATAGGGGACGAGCTCCCCCGTGCCGAGAAAATCCTTAAAGGCGTAGCCGTCCTGCTCCAGCAGCCGGACTTTGCTGTTTTTGCCAAGGCCGAGCACTTTTCCGCCCTGATTTTCGATGAGCCGGTATTCTTCTTTTTCGATTGATCTCCATTTTTGCTCCATAGAGAAGCTCCTTTCGCTACCGGTAAATTAAGTTCAAACCACTCTTCTATTATATAAGATATTGACGACAAACGCAAGAAAAAGTAATACAATTTGTGAAAAAAGCAACAAAGCTGAGCAAAGGTCAAAGCAGAACAGACAACATGAAAACCACTCACATCGACACCGGGGTACTTGTAGGCGATATAGGAAGCAGCATGTAACTGCTAACTTTTTATCCTCTCTGTCAGCGAAGCTGACAGCTCCCCTTATAAATAAAGGGGAGCCCAGGTGCATCGCTAAATTGGAATTTAGCAGCACTAACAGAAAAGCGGAAACTCTTGCCTTTCTCGCCTTCGGCTCGGTCAG
>CAZNZS010000032.1:0-23094 GCA_964577585.1 uncultured Acutalibacter sp. | reverse complement strand
ACGGCCTGGGCGGCGACGGATACGACTTCCGTTCCTTCTGGCCCTGGATCCAGGGCTATGATTACACCCACTATGACCGCTGGGTGGTGGACGACAACGGAAAAGTGGGCTGGGGCCCTGCCCAGGACAACACCAAGGAATGGCTGGGCGACGTTGCCGACCTGTATAGTAAGGGCTACATCGTTCCCGATATCAATACCGATACCGACCGCGATGAGAAAATGGCCAACGGCGGCTTCGGCCTGACCTACAGCTGGTGCGCCTACAATAACCCCGATTCCGGCACCATGATGAGCTTCTACCAGTCCTTCCCCGATGCCAAGTGGGTACCCATCGATCCCATCGCCGGCCCCAACGGCAATCCTCAGGAAGATCCCGCTACCTCCGCCGCGTGGGCTTATTTCGGCTTCACCAACACCTGCGGCGACAATCTGGAGCGCATCTACGCCATCTATGACGACATGTGCAGCCTCGAGAACTATGTCGAGCGCCGTTACGGCGTCGAGGGCGAGGATTACACCATCGAGGACGGTATCTACAATCCTATCATTGCTCCTGAAGGCACCGAGAACAACGAGCAGAACATCGGCCTGAACCTGTTCAACAACCTCTTTAACCGTAAGGACGAGGGCCTGATCTCCAACATTCCCTCGACCACCGAGTTGTTCCAGAAGTCCGGCGACAACAGCCGCGACGCAGCCGCTCACCTGGTCGAATGGAGAAACTCCGCCGACCTGACCCAGTGGACCAAGATCGGCACTGACTGCAACGACGCCTGGCTGGCTTATGCCTGGGCTGTTGTGGGCGGCACCGAGTCCATTGACAACTGGGATAACTTCATTTCCGAGGTCAACGGTCTTGGCCTGGAGAGCGCCACCGCCGAGGCTCAGGAGGTCTATGACGCGCAGGCTTCTCTGATGGATAACTACATGAACAACAAGACCAACCAGCAGTAAGATTTCTAAAATCAAATAGACCTGAAAAGGCGGAGGAGGGGTTTCTCTCCTCCGCTTTATTTTAGAGAAACTCTGAAGTAATTCTTCGGACACATTCCAGCGGCAGACGGAATATCTTCTCGCCGGTCTGGCCCGCCCATTCCATCAGAGTTTCCCTGGGTCTTACCAGACAAAAGCCAAAATCGTGGAAGGTGCCGGTGATCCGCACCTGCAAGCTAAGACTAAACTATGGGGAGAATATCAGCTATGAAAGTACTCGATTTGTCCGGCACATGGAAGCTGCGGGCAGAGTTTTTGAATATCGGTCCGGAAAGGGTCACAGAGGTTTTGGAAAGGCCCGAGGGAGAGTTTAACGTCTTTCACGGAAAGAGCCCCAACGCCTTTCCTACAAAAAACGGATTTATAAAGGCAAATGTTCCCTGCGATGTGATCACGCCTTTGGTGGAGAACGGGATCATTGAGGAGCCCCTTTTGAAAACAAATACAAAGGACTGCCTTTGGATCAGAGACCTTTCCTGGTGGTTCATTCGGGAGTTTGAAGTGGGGGAGGAGCTGCTTTCCGAAGATATCGTTCGCCTGTATATCGAAATGCTGGATTTCAAGGCGGACATCATCATCAACGGCCGCCCCGCCGGCCATCACACCAACGCCTTCTGTCCCTTCTGCGAGGATATCAAGCGCTTCCTGAAGCCGGGGAAAAATACCATGGTGATCCGGCTTACCTCTGGAATGGAGGATCACTATCCCAAAGACAGCATCGCTTTTTACTGTGCCAGTGAAAACGCCCTCTGCGACCAGCGGGTCTACACCCGCAAGCCTCAGTTTACCTATGGATGGGACTGGTGCCAGCCCGTTCCCACCTGCGGCATTGGCAGAGCCATTCGGATCGAAGCCTTCAGCGGCGCCAGAGTTGCCTTTTCCCGTGTGGATACCCTTTCTCTGGAAGAAGGAGGAGCCAAGGTCCGGCTTGCCTTTGAGCTGGAAAAAAGCGATATGTGCGCCTCCGCCGATACGGTGCTGGAATATGAGCTTGTTGACGGGGACAAAGTCGTATATCAGGGGAAGAGGGAGCTTCTTCTCACCGGCGGGCTGAATTTCGCCGAAGAGCAGGTCTTCCTCAAGGAGCCTGAGCTGTGGTGGCCCAACGGGTACGGAGAGTCCCATCTTTACACGCTGCGGGCCAGGTGCGTATGCGGAGATGTTATTAGCGAAGCCCCGGAACAGCATGTGGGGATCCGCACGGTGGAGATAGACCATTCGCCCCTTCCGGACGGCACCAGGAATTTCTTCTTCAAGGTAAACGGCGTTCGTGTATTCTGCAAGGGCGGCAACTGGGTACCCACCGATTCTGTTTATCTTCGCACGCCGGAAGCTTCTTACCGCACCCTGGTAAGCGAGGCTGCCGAGGCGGGCTTTACCATGTTCAGAATGTGGGGCGGAGGCACCTATGAGCCGGACTGCTTCTATGAATTCTGTTCCCAAAAGGGAATTTTGCTGATGCATGATTTCATGTATGCCTGCGGCTTCTATCCGGATCAGGACAACGCTTTCCTCTTTGAGGCACAGCGGGAAGCTGACTACCAAACAAAGCGGCTGGCCCATTTCCCCTGCATGGCGGTCTGGACGGGCAATAACGAGATCGCGGAATCCTATACCGACTGGTTCCCGGAGCCTATTTCCCCGGAACGGTTTTTCGGGGAGAAGATCTTCAACTACATTCAGCCCGAGGCTGTTCACCGCAACAGCCCCACGATCCCCTATATGCCCTCTTCGCCTTATTTTGGCAACCCCAGGGCAAACCAGGTGGACGACGGCGACGTTCACGCCTGGACCTACCTTGGCCGGGACCCCAACACGAAGTTCAAGTTCCAGTACGAGCTGGAAGCCTTTGACCGTATGCCGGCCCGGTTCTCCAGCGAATACGGCTTTTTCGGCGCGCAGATCGAAAGCACGGTCCGCCGGTATCACGATGGGGAAGAGATGATTCGCGGCGGAGAGATCTGGAACCACCACGGAGAATTCGAGCGCAAGCGGGGAGCTATCGACGGCGCCATTGACCGCCACCTCACAGATTTCTCCAAGCTTGACACAGCCGGCTATCTGCTGTACAGTGGGATCATGCAGGGCTGCCTGTATTCCGAAATGGCCGAGGCCATGCGCCAAAAGCCCTATGGCGCCGGCGACCTGATCTGGATGTATAACGATTGCTGGCCCGAAACAGGCTGGACGATCATCGATTACTATCTGTCGAGAAAGATCTCCTTCTATTTCCTGAAACGGGCCTTTGCGGTGAGAAAGCTGATTGTCCGCAAGGCGGAGCGGGGCGCTCTTGTCACGGTGATCAACGAAAGCCCCGAAGACCTTTCCACCGAGATTTCCTGCGGCTATATGAGCTTTGCCGGAGAGATCTCTAAGAAGAACAGCAAGGCGATTTCCGTTCCCGCCCATTCCTGGCAGCAGTTCACCTTTGAGACAGAGGGTGATCTGGAGAAAGGCTTCTTCTTTGCCTCCGCGGAGGGCTTTGAAACGGCAGACAGCCTGAGAGCCTATTACAGAGACTATGAACTCCCGAAGGCTGAGCTGAAGCTTGAAGCTGTGGAAAAGGAAGGAAGCGATCTTCTTGTCACCGTTTCGGCAAGCGCTTATGTGCCGGTGGCGTATTTGCAGACAAGCGACGACAGAGTGCATTACAGCGATAATTACTTTAAGCTTTATCCCGGGGAAAAGAAGACCGTCCGAATCGAAAACTGCACGGAGGCCCCCAAGCTTTTCGCGGCGGAAATGGAACCGAAACGACCCTGAAAGGAGCAGACAAAATGAAAGAAAAATACCCCTTCCAAAATCCTGAATTATCTCCCAGAGAGCGGGCAAAGGACCTTGTTTCCCGGCTGACTCTGGAAGAGAAGACCGGCATGGTCACCTCGAACCTCAGTGCCATTCCCCGGCTGGGCATCCCCGCGACCCATTTTGGCGTGGAGATCGCCCGGGGTCTTGTCCAGCGGGACCAGTGCCGGGAGACCACCATCCTGCCCCAGCCCTGGGGCATGGCCGCCATGTTCGATACTGAGCTGATGGAAAAGCTGGGAGATATGGCGGGCGATGAGGTCCGCATCAGCAACCAGATGGACCCGCCCAGCTCTCTTGCCCTGTTCGGCCCAACGGTGGATATGGAGCGGGATCCCCGCTGGGGGCGAAATGAAGAAGCTTATGGCGAAGACCCCTGCCTGACAGGGCGGATGTCTGCCGCCTATTCCAGGGGCCTTACCGGAAAGGACCCCTATTATCTCAAGTGCGCGCCGCTGCTAAAGCATTTTTATGCCAATAACTACGAGGGCGAGCGCCAGACCACCAATTCCAACATTACCCCCGGCCTGAAGCGGGAATACTATCTCAAGGCCTTTGAGCCTGCTGTCCGCCAGGGCAGAGCGCCGGGGCTTATGACCGCTTATAACCTGATCAATGGCGTGGAAGGCGTAAACAACCCGGATGTTTCCGAGATCTGCAAAAAGGAGTGGGGCATGACCTTCGCCGTCAGCGACGGCGGAGACTTCGGCCAGAACGTGGCCGCTCACCGTACCTATGAGGATCATGCTTCTTCCATCGCCTCTATTCTGGGCCCCGGAGCCGACATGATGCTGGACAGCCGGAGCATGGTGGATCCCGCCGTCCGGGAAGCGCTGGAGCGCGGCCTTTTAAAGGAAGAAACTCTCGACAGGGTCCTGGAAGATACCATGACGCTGCGTTTCATGCTGGGCGAATTCGATCCGGAAAGAAATCCCTATGCCAATATGGATAAGAGCAGGCTTGCCTGTGAAGACCATAAGAAGCTGGCGGTACAGGCGGCGGAAGAATCCATGATCCTTCTGGAAAATAACGGCATGCTGCCTCTTAAGGACGACGGAGCCTGCAAGGTGGCGGTAGTGGGTCCCCTGGCAAACGAAAACTACACCTGCTGGTACTGCGGCTACGCGGAAAATCAGACCCCTGTGGTGGAGGGCTTCCGCAAAAAGCTCGGCGCTGACCGGGTGTTGTTCGACGAGGGCCTGGATCATGTGATCCTCTTCTCGGAGCGGACCGGAAAATACGTGCGCCTGGGTGAAAACGGACAGCTTATCGCCGATGGCAATACCGAAGCTGACGCTGAGGTCTTTGAGCGCAACGATTGGGATTACGGTTCCTGGACCCTCCGTTCTCTGAGAACCGGAAAATATGTGACCGAGGGCGGCGGATTTGCCGCTATGGCCGATCCCTCCGCCCCCAGGAATAAGATGCAGTTTGACCCCGCCATGACCTGTGCCGCCGACAAGGCCTTCGGATGGTTTGTCATGGAGCAGATCAAGGCACAAGAAGAAAACGGCAGCTGGCGTTTGTCCACCTGGCAGGACAGAGTGATCTCAGCTGCTGCCGACGGCAGCGTTACGGCCGCTGTTCTGCCCTGTACGGACAGCTCCCTTCGCTTCCGGGTGAAGGTGGTCTCTTCCGGCGCGGAGCGGATAAAGAAGCTGGCAGAGGCTGCCGATCACGTTATCGTCTGCGGCGGCAATCACCCGCTGATCAACGCCAGGGAAGAATACGACCGCCCCGATATCAACCTGCCAAAGGCCCAGAGCAGTCTTCTTTTCGCCGCTTGCGAGGCGAACCCCAGCACGGCTCTTTATCTGATCACCGGCTATCCCTTCGCCATCAACGAAGAGCGGGAAAAAGCGGCGGCTGTGCTTTGCTCCACCCACCTCGGCCCCTGCCTCGGCCATGTAGCCGCGAAAACCGTTTTTGGAGAGAATAACCCTGCCGGGCGCACTCCCACCACATGGTATCAGTCCATCGCCGATCTGCCTTCCATAGACGATTACGATATCCGAAAAAACAAGACCACCTATCTGTATTTTGAAGGGGAGCCCCTTTATCCCTTTGGATACGGCTTGAGCTATACCGGCTTCTCCTATGCAGATCTGAAGCTTTCCCAAAAGCGGTTTGCCCCTGGAGATACCGTTACCGCCATCCTCACGGTGACAAATTGCGGTGAATACGATGGCGACGAGGTGATCCAGCTCTATGTTGTGCCGCCGGAGTCCCGGGCATATCCCCGGCCCAATATCATGCTGAAGGCGTTCACGAGAGTTACCCTCAAGAAAGGGGAAAGCAAGGAGGTAACGCTTTCCTTCCCCGCCGCTGAGCTTGCCCTGTGGCGCGATGAGGAAAAACACTTTGCAGTGGCAAAGGGCGAATACCGGCTGTGTGTCGGAGCTTCCAGCAAGGACATTCGCTGTGAAGAGACTGTCTTTGTGGAGGGAGAAGACGCTGATACCAGAAACGGAAGCCTCTGGATCGGCGCCCTCAACGTGCAGGATTACAGGCGTGTGCAGTTCCTCACCGATAAAAAGGACGGGAAGGAATATCTGGAAGCAAAGGATTTCCGCAGCTATGCCGTGTATACCGGCCTGGACGTCAGCGGCTGCAACGCCTTTGAAGCGGAGCTTTCCTCCTCTGCCGGAGACGTGGAGATCCTGCTTGCCGACAATGCTACCGGTGAGATTTTGGGCCATTGCGGCGGAACCGGTACCGGCGGGCTTACCAGATTTGCCGGGTTCACCTGTGACATCGCTCCCAGAAGCGAGCCTCTGGACCTTCGCATCTGCTTTACCAAGCAGACCTCCCTTAAGAGATTCCATTTCTTTGCAAAGTAAAATGTTCTGAATAAAGAAAGCGGAGCCGCAGTAGCTGCGGCTCCGCTGATTTTATGTGTGGAAAGCTTTACCGAATAAAATTCGTGCGCTGGAAGGGCTCTCTTTCCGGAATCCCATACTGTTCCTTTGCAAGGGCAATGCCCCGCATGAGGAAGGTCATGTTCCTGGCCAGTGTGCGCATACTCTGCAAGCCCTCCGCGTCCTGCTGAGCCTCTCCAGGGACAGCGCCGTGAATGCTGTTCCAGTACTGTCCGGAAGCCACGGGCATACCGGAAATGGTGAAGAATTTATTCAGCTCGTCAAAGGTGGCGGAAAGTCCGCCCCGGCGGGCCGCTACAACTGCCGCGCCCACCTTCATGGTCTTATCGAAATGGGTGCTGTAGAACAGGCGGGTCAGAAAGGCGGTGAGGGTGGCGTTGGCTCCGGCATAGTAAACCGGGCTTCCCACCACCAGGCCGTCGCATTTTTCGAACTTCTCCGCGTTCTCATTTACAATGTCGTCAAAAACACATTTCCCCAGCTCGCCGCATTTTCTGCAGCCGATGCAGCCGCGGATATCCTTGTTTCCCACGTGGAGTATTTCGGTTTCAATGCCTTCCTCATGGAAGATCTTCTCCATTTCGTGAAGCGCCGTATACGTGTTTCCGTTGGCGTGGGGACTTCCGTTTACCAGTAAAACCTTCATGTGACCACCCTTTTTTAAAAAATCTCAAAGTGCCCTTTCGGCCAGTATCTATACTATAGCATATTCCGGGCGCCATATCAAGATTCCGATAGTTCCAGGAGTGTCCGCTTCGAGGATTTTTCATGCATTCCCCACCCACAGGGCGGGGAATGCGCAGAATATTATCTCTCCGGTTCGGACACTCCCATGGTTTCCCATTCCTGCTTTTCGGACCGTTTTGTCAAAAGAATCGGAAAAGTGCAAGAAAAATCAAAAAATATCATGTACTTTTGAGACAGTTTTACAGTAGACTAAGGCTGTCAGAAGTCTCTGCATTTTCCGGAAATCAATGAATCAGAGCGAAAACCAAAAGCAGGAAAGGAAGTTAGGTCCTATGAAAAAACTGAAGAGTCTTTTAGCGATTTTACTGGTCTGTGCTTTGCTGGCAGGCTGCTCAAACGCCGCCGCGCCCAGCAGCTCCCAGGCTCCCGAAAGCGCGCCTTCTTCATCTGCCGGCACAAGCGAGCCTGTCAGCAGCGAAACCGGCGGCAATACCGCCACTGACGGCATCGTTTTCGACGAGCAGGGCCATTTCGTAAAATATGATCCGCCCATCACCCTCAGTACGAACGTGATCGTTTCCACCGCCGATTCCTTCCATGAGGGCTGTGATATCCAGAATAACGGCTGGACAAAATGGCAGGAAGAAAAGCTCGGCATCAAGTGGGAAATGAAGTACATTTCTCCCGACGGCGAATCCAACACCCAGAAGCTGGACCTGGCCTTTGCCAGCGACGATCTTCCGGACGTTATCTCCAATGTTTCCGTGAGCCAGATCACTAAATTTGCCCAGGCCGGCAAGCTGACGGCTCTGGACGAATACATCGAAAAGGCCCCGGCTATTGTCAAATATTACGTTGACGATGCCGTGGCACAGACTCAGGGCGCTTTCTTCTCACCCTTCACTGTGGGAGGCAAAAAATACGCCATGCCCATGGGTAATGAATCCATCGAGGTCGCAACATCAAACTTTACCCGTACTGACATCATCAAGGAGCTTGGCAAGGAGATCCCCGAGACCATCAGCGAGCTGGACGCGCTGTTTGCCGCCTATCACGAGAAATATCCCCAGGGCCGTGCCATCGCGCTGGATAAGGGAATGGGCGGCATTGATGTAGTGGCCTCCGCTTACGGAGCTTCCCGCGACAGTTGGGTCGAAAAGGACGGCAAGCTGGAGTTCAGCAATATTCAGCCTGAAATGAAGCAGACTCTGGCAAAAATGGCTGAGTATTATCAGAAGGGATATCTGGATCCTGAGTTTATCGTAAAAGACAGCGAAAAGGTCAACGAGGACGTTGTCAACGGAAACGTCCTGATTTATGCCGGACCCTGGTGGTGCATCGCCACTCCCATGACCCCCATGTGGAACAATCTGCCGGAAGCCACCACGGAAGGACTTCCCTTCATTAAGGGCGACGACGGTACCTGCACCGTTACGAGAAACACCTGGTGGACCAACTGCCGTGCCATCACCTCCAAGTGCGAAAAGCCCGAGGCCGTGTTCTATCTCTTCGGAGACAACCTGGATTCCTACAACCGAAACGTGCAGCAGCTCAGAGATACCTTGAAGGAAGAGTACGATTACGAGTTCAAGTATCCTGTTACAGAGGTGCTGGAGCCCACCAACGCCGATCAGGTCGCGGAGGAGCATCCCAACATCGGTCAGCCCATTCAGCTTTACCTGTATGAGTATCCCGAGGAGCTGGAGGGCTGCGGCTACATGAACGATTATTATACTCTGCAGAACTTCTGGCTGGGCTTCTCCGGCAAGTTTGTCAGCGTGGCAAACCTGGATTTTGAAACCATGACAGAGGCTCTGAAGACCGGAGACGAAAGCGTTATGACGCCTTACGCCCAGTCCATGTATTCCGAATGGAACGCCACACAGCCCAACATGCTTACCACCTTCTCCGGAATCTATGATTACTGGAAAGAGGTGCTGGACGGCAAGGACGGCATTCTGCAGGTAAACAAGTTTGCCGGCGCTTCTACTCCGACCATGACGGAAAAGGGCGCTTACCTCGATAAGCTGCGGGACGAGACCTTCTCTCAGATCATTATGGGAACGTCACCCATCGACGCATTCGATACTTATGTGGAAAACTGGTACGCCAACGGCGGCACCGAGATCACACAGGAAGTAAACGACTGGTACGAATCCACCAAATAATCAATAAAACCCAAACAAGTACGCGGGGAGTCGGGAGATGTCCCAACTCCCCCGTTCTTTATTATCTCAATCAGGAAAGAAGGCAGTATATGGCAAGCTCAGCGCGTGCGCTTACCGCAAACGGCAAATTGCCGTTTTCACAGTATTTCAAAAGGAAATGGCCGCTTTATCTGATGCTGCTGCTTCCGATGATCGAAGTATTCATTTTTCACTATATCCCATTGGCCGGAGTTTCCATTGCCTTTCAGGACTACAACCCTGGGCTGGGAAATCTGTTCGGCGGGGAATTCGTAGGCCTCAAATGGTTCAAAACAGCCCTAAATATGCCGGATTTTTCCAGTATCTTCCGTAATACCGTCGTGATGGCCGTGGGGAAGCTGATTTTCGGCCAGCTTGCGGCGATCCTGTTCGCACTGTTGTTAAACGAGGTAGGAAATCCGCTCTATAAGCGCACCATTCAGACCATTACCTATTTTCCCCATTTTCTTTCCTGGGCGATCATCGGCGGTATTTTTACCGATATGCTTTCCAGCACCGGCATTATCAACCAGTTCCTCGGTATCTTTCACATAAACCCCATATTTTTCCTGGGCAGCAACCAGTATTTCCAGCCCACCATGATTGTTCTCGATATCTGGAAGGAATTCGGCTGGGGGGCCATTGTCTATCTGGCCGCCATCACCAACATCAACCCGGAGCTCTATGAATCCGCCGCCATGGACGGCGCGGGACGGCTGAAGGGGATCTGGCACGTCACGCTGCCCGGTATGGCTTCCATCATTGTGATGCTCAGCGTGCTGAATATCGGCAGTATCCTGAACGCCGGATTCGAGCAGATCCTGATCATGTACAACCCGGCGGTGTACCAGACAGGCGATATTCTGGATACCTTTATTTACCGGCAGGGCCTTCTGGACGCCCAGTATTCCCTTTCCACCGCCATCGGCCTGTTCAAGTCCGTGATCTCTCTGATATTGACGCTGCTGGCAAATTACTTTGCCTGCAAGTATACGGACTATCGTATTTTCTGAAGGGGGTGCAAAATATGCATAATCGGTTATATAATAGCAGAGGGGATAAGATCTTTCGCTGCATCAACTATGTCGTTCTGACACTTCTCACGTTGAGCTGCTTTTTGCCCATCCTGCACGTCCTGGCAGTTTCCTTCAGCGATAATGTCTCCGCCACGGCAAACCAGGTACTGTTCATTCCCAAGGGCTTCAATTTCGCGGCATATGAAACCATGTTTGACAATTCTGCTTTTTTGAGCTCTTTCATGGTATCCGTGTTCCGCACAGTCGTCGGCACTGCCATCAACCTGGTTTTCACCATTCTGGCGGCATACCCCCTTTCCAAGGAAAACGATGAGCTGCGGGGCAGAAAATGGATCAGCGTCTATTTTATCATTCCTATGATGATTTCCGGCGGTATGATTCCCATGTATCTGCTTGTGAGCAGGCTTGGGATGATCGATTCCATCTGGTCCCTGATCATCCCCACCTGTCTTCCCATAGGGAATATGGTGCTGATGATGAATTTTTTCCGCGGCATCAACAAAAGCATCCTGGAGGCTGCGTATATCGACGGGGCAGGGGAGTTTTCCATTCTTCTCCGGGTGGTGCTGCCTCTTTCCACCGCTTCCATAGCCACCGTTACGCTGTTCCAGATGGTAGCCCACTGGAACGAATGGTTTGCCGCGACCATTTACATCAACGACAGCCGCAAATGGCCCTTGCAGACTCTGCTCAGACAGATGCTGAAGTCCATAGACATCAGCACCTTCGGAGCGGAAAGTATCAGCAAGCTGCGGCTGCTTTCAGACCGGTCCTTCCGGGGAGCCATGATCATCTTCTCGACCATCCCCATTCTCTGCGTCTATCCCTTTATGCAGAAGTATTTTGTGACCGGCATCACCATCGGTTCCGTTAAGGAATAAACGCCCTGTACCGCAATCAGACAGGGCGGTGCAATAAAAAACAAGGAGTTGTAACGAAATGGAACAAAGGCTGAAGGAGATCCTGTCCGGAAAAGAAGAAAACTATCTGCTGCCCTTTTTCTGGCAGCACCTGGGCCATACTGAGGAGATCCCACACCGTGTGCAGAAGATCTTCGAAAGCGGCTGCCGCGCCTTCTGCGTGGAATCCAGGCCCTATGAGGATTTCTGCGGAGATTCCTGGTGGCGGGATATGGGGATCATTCTGAACGAGGCAAAAAAGCGGGACATGAAGGTGTGGATCCTGGACGACAAGCATTATCCCACCGGCTATGCCAACGGTCTGCTGGAAAAGAAATACCCCCATCTGCACCGGTGGTTCCTGCGGGAGCACCATGCGGACTGCATGGGGCCCTGTAAGGATACGGCCCTGCGAATTCCCCGGTTTCGCGGGGACGAAAGGCTCCTTGGGGCCTGCGCCTACCGCCGCACCGGAAACGGAGAGGATATCTGCGGAGAGCCCCTTCCCATTCCGGTGGAGCAGGGTGATGAGTTCCTGTATTTTGATGTGCCCGAGGGCTGCTGGCGGATCTTTCTCCTGTATCAGAGCAACGAGGACGTTTTGCCTCACAGCAGGTGGTATGTGGACATGCTCTCCGAGGAATCCGTCCACGTGCTGATTGAGGCTGTGTACGAATCCCATTATGAGCATTTCTCCGAATATTTTGGAAACACGCTGGCGGGCTTTTTCTCCGACGAGCCCTCCTTCGACGCCTGCCTGAATTCCTTTGACAGGGTGGACGAAGGGCTTTATTACCGCACGGTCGGCCAGCCCGGCATGCTGCTTCCCTGGGGGGAGACCGTTTGTGAAGCTATGAAGGGAGATGGGCTTTCTCTGGAAGACCTTCCCACTCTTTGGTACCGTGCTGAAGGAAAAAGCCCACAGGTGAGGCTTTCCTATATGGACGCCGTTACCCGGCAGTGGAGAAAGAATTTCTCCTTCCAGCTAGGCGATTGGTGTCGGGCCCACAACGTGATGTATATCGGCCACGTGATCGAAGACATGAACGCCCACGCCCGCATCGGCAGCAGTGCCGGACACTATTTTCGCGCCCTGGAGGGCCAGGATATGAGCGGTATTGACATTGTCCTTCACCAGGTCATGCCCGGGCTGGGGCAGTATCAAACGGCTGCCTCCATTTCCGGCAGCGTAGCGGACCCGGAATTCTTCCACTATACCCTGGCACAGCTGGCATCTTCTCTCGCAAGGCAGAATCCCGCCATGAAGGGCCGGGCCATGTGCGAGGTGTTCGGCGCTTACGGATGGGCGGAGGGCACCCCCGCCATGAAGTGGCTGATGGACTTTCTGCTGGTCCGCGGCGTGAATCATTTTGTGCCCCACGCCTTTACCGATATTTATCCCGATCCCGACTGCCCGCCCCATTTTTACGGCGATGGCAACAACCCGCAGTATGAGTCCTTTGCGGAGCTGATGAATTATGTAAACCGGATGGCGCATTTGCTGTACGGCACGGATATGGAAGCAAGCGGGGGTGTTTTCTACCACGCGGAGGCCGAGTGGATGGAACCGGAGGGCAGAATGTATTCTCAAAAGCCCGCGAAGGCCTGCTATGACGCGCATATTTCCTATGATTTCGTGTCCCTGGATTTTCTGGAGAAGGCAAAGGCCGAAAAGGGCTGCTTCGGTATGCCCGAAAGGCAATACAGATTTCTGGCGGTGCCTGCCTGCGCCTGTCTTCCCGAGAGGTTCTGGACCCATGTCCGCCGTTTAGCGGCGGCAGGGGTTCCCGTTTTCTTTGTGGACCGTGCCCCCTGCTTCGAAGGGGAGCTGCCGGGCGAGGTCGTTTCACTCGACAGGCTTGCCTCCCGCATTTTGGAGCGAGGGCTTGCCCATTCCTATCAGTGCGGCGCCCCCTTCCTGCGCATTGCCCGGTTTGACAGGGACGGTTCCTCCTGCTTTATGCTGTTCAATGAAAGTCCGAAGGGGGTGAACGCCTCCGTTACGCTGCCAAGGACAGGAAGATATCTGCTTCTGGATCTTCTAAATGGCGTCAAAGCCAAAGGCGAAACGGACAGCGGCAATGTCTTTGCTTCGCTTGAGCCGGGCCAGTCTGAACTTTTGATTTTCGATGGGTTCAGTGAAGCGGAATGGCAAAGCCTGGAAAGGCCCTGCTGTCCGAAGGAAAAGGAAGGGCTGGAGCTGAGCTGGAAGATAGAGCTGATGGAGCAGGGCAGGGAAGAAGAATTCCACCCGTATCTTGAAAATGCTTCTCTTAGTAATATTACCGGGAAAGCCGGAAAGCAGGATTTCTCCGGAAATATTCGGTATACCGCCCGGTTTGAGTTGAAACGCGAAGACAGCGGCCGCGTGTTCCTGGACCTGGGCGAGGTCGGAATGACGGCTAAGCTTGCCTTGAACGGCAAAGAGCTTGGGCAGCGCATTTGCGCTCCATACCGCTGGGACATCAGCGGTGCCGTGAAGGACGGGGAAAATGAAATAGAGATCGTGGTGAGCAACACCCTTGTTCACAGGGTTTACGAAGGGCTTTCCACGTTTATGCCTGTTCTCCCCAGCGGCCTGATCGGGCCTGTCGTGCTTTTGAAGGAATGATGCAGAGGCAGTAAAGGCTGAAAAGGGAGGGTGGATCCAGTGAAAAATTTTCCCATGTGGCGCTCGTCCATTGTGCGGACGATGCTTGCAGGCTTTCTTCTTATGGTCTTTCCGGTGTTTTCTCTCTGCATTATTTCGGAAACAAGAACAGTTCAGGAAATGCAAAGGGAAACGGAGGCCACCTACTCCACCAGGCTCAATATGACCTCAGAGGTTTTTTCCGAAAACCTTTTGACTTTGCGCTCTTCTGTTTCCACGCTGCTTCTCGATAAGGAGGTGATCGCATTGTCGGCACAGGACAGGAACCATCTTGACCTTTATGCCTTTGCCGATTTTCGGGACCAGCTCCGGCTGCAGTTTTCATCCAACTTTATGGATGCCGATGTGATCACTGTGTTCCCGGCCCAGGGGATGATGGTGTCATCCAAAACCGGCGTGGAGCGGATCAGCGATCCTTCCTTTATCACAGAGCTTCCTTCTCTCTTTCCGGCCTCCGGGTGCTGGTCCTTAAAGCCCTCCTGCTACCAAAACGGAAGCGAGACCTTTTCCATGCTTTTGGGCTATGTGCGGCCCAGCCAAAGCTTTCCCATCGTGATTTTGGAGATCAGTCTGCAGGAGCTTCAGCGCCAGATTGAAAATCTGATGCTGCCGAATGTACAGGTGCAGTCCGCGTTTTTGCAGGATATTCAGGGCCGGTTTTTTACAGCGGGCGGACCGGAGGAGCTTATTTCCCGGGAACTGCTGGAAAAGGTGACCGGTCAAAAGGAAGAAAGCGGGGAGCTTTCACCTTATTATGAGACAAGCGGCGTCCAGAGGCTGAAGGTTTTTCCCGTTTACCTGCCCGACCTGAACTGTGTGATGGGTGTTGCCTTTGACGAGCAGGAGATCCTGGCCCCGGTCCTGCGCAATATGCGCTTTATCATTTTGGTGGCGGTGCTGGGTGTGCTGGCTTCCGGAACATACCTTTTCCTGATCTACAAAAAGGTGTATTCGCCGATGCAGCAGCTTACAGATTCCATGCAGCAGGTGGCTCAGGGCAATTTGACGGTACAGATCCAAACCACTGACCGCCATGAATTCGGTTTTTTGACGGAACAGTTCAATTCCATGACCCAAAGGCTCCAGAGGCTTGTGAAGGAAACCTATTCCCTGGAGATCGATCTGCGAAAGGCCCAGGTGCGGTTCCTCCGCACACAGATCAATCCCCATTTTCTGTCAAACAGCTTGTTTTGCATTTACAATATGATAAAATCTCAGGAGCTGGACAGCGCCGCGGACATGGCAATCTATCTGGGAAAATATTACCGCCTGGGGGTTCACCTGGACGAACTCAAGCTGCCTCTGGAACAGGAAATGGAAAATATCCGGCTGTATCTGAACATTCACCGGCTTCGTATGCGGGGTATGCTTACCTACACCTGTGAGATCAGGGATGGCTTAGAGCATTTTGAGGTTCCCAGCCTTTCCATACAGACCATTGTGGAAAACGCCATGCAGCACGCGTTTCAAAAGCTTGGCGGACCCGCGAGAGTGGAGGTGCTGGCCTTCCGGGAGAACGGCTGCGCTGTGATCTCCGTGGAGGATAACGGCTCCGGAATTCCCGAAGAAAAGCTCAGGGAACT
The DNA here is from genome assembly GCA_964577585.1 of uncultured Acutalibacter sp. Classification (GTDB taxonomy): domain Bacteria; phylum Bacillota; class Clostridia; order Oscillospirales; family Acutalibacteraceae; genus Acutalibacter. Next base: position 7,373 of record CAZNZS010000032.1, on the reverse strand, counting down.
GACCGAAAGATTTGAAGAAACCGAACAGACAAATCAGCTTCACGGCCTGCAAAATGTGTACAGTCGCATGAAGCTTCTGTTCGGCGAAGCACTTACTTTCAATATAGAACGCGCAGAGCCCCACGGCACCCGGATCATCATACGGATCCGGGAGCAGGAGGAAACCGGCTGAGGTCCGGGGGCGGTCTGTGCGGAAGGAGGAAAAAGAATGGATCTGTTTCATCTTCTGATCGTAGACGATGAACCGTTTATTCTGGACGGCCTTCGCTATAATATCGACTGGAACCGGCAGTGCATAGACCAGGTCTACACTGCCGGAGATACGGCAGAAGCGCTGGATATCCTGCAAAATCACCGTATTGACGTGGTCATCACCGATATCCAGATGCCGGGTGACGACGGTTTGATCCTGGGCAGCAGAATCCTTTCCCAATATCCCTATACCAAGGTCATCATTCTCTCGGGGTATCAGAATTTTTCCTATGCCCGGCGTTCGGTGGACATCAAGGCCTTTCGGTATCTTCTAAAGCCCATTCAGTATGAGGAGCTGGAAGAAACGGTGGCCGAAGCCCTGGAGGAGCTGAAGGCCGACCTGCAGAAAAGAATGTCGCTGCAGACTGCAAAGGCGCAAATGGAGGAAGCCGCTCCCATCCTGCAAAGGCATTTTCTTTCCCGATGGCTGGAAAAGGACGTGGTCCGCCCCTGGGAGGACGGAGTGGAGCAGTTGCCCTGCGGAGTTCCTGTCAAACGTGAGGACGTAAGCTTTCTCATCATGCTGCGCATCGATCAGGAGGGAGTTTCCCGGGAGGAGGAAAACCACCTTGCGGTCCTGGAACTTTGCAGGAGCATCCTTGCCGAAGATCACCGGATGTTCGATTACCTCAATTCTCAGGGCAATCACTGCTTTTTCTTCTGTTCGGAGGACGGGCCGGAAACAAGGGAATTCTTTAACCGTGCCGTGGAGAGACTGGAGGTCTTTCTCTCTGCGCTGGAAAACTTCATGTCCGCTCCCATCCGCATTTTTTACAGCGGCCTGCATCCGGTGGAAGATTTGGGCAGGGTTTACCGTGAGCTCAACCGAAAGATGCTTCGCTATCTTGTAAATTCCAAAAATATCATCTATAATGCGGAAGAGGTCTCCGACAGCGGCCATAAGGAGCTGCAGGCGCTTCACCGCCACCCTACTCTCGCGACCCTTGTGGCAAACTGCCGGAAGGAAGCAGCCATGGAGTGGATAGACGCGGTCTTTGACGAGCTTGCCGAAAAAGAGCAGAACGGGCAGGAATACCTGCAGGTCTATCATTTGATCATAGGCGTTGTCATATCGGATTCCCTTCAGCGGCAGATAGAGATCTCCCAATGGGACAGTGAGTTTTCCGGCTTCATTGAAAACGCCGGAACGGACAGTTGCGAAGAGCTTCGCAGCAAATGTACCGCCCTGGTAAGCTGCTATATGGAGTATCTGGCCCGCTGGCAGGGATCTCAGGAGAAGAGGCTGGTAAAGGATATCAGGGAAAAGATCGACGCACATGTGGGAGAACCGCTTTCGGTAAGCGTGCTGGCTTCCTATTACAGCTACAATCCCACCTATCTTTCCAGGGTGTTTAAGGATGAAACAGGCCAGCCTTTGCAGGACTACATCATTGGGGTAAAAATGGAGCGGGCAAAGCTTCTGCTGTCAGAGGGAATGCCTGCCGGAGAGGTGATGCTGTCGGTTGGGTATGAAAACTATCCCCATTTCAGCAGGGCATTCAAGAAATATGTGGGCGTAAGCCCGAAGCAGTACAGCACCAGAAGCTGAAAACAAAAATTCTTCATGGTAAACCCGGGCGGTGTCCGCCCGACAGATAAGCGGCAGAACTGCCGCATTTCAGGAAAGGAATAAAATTTATGAAAACGATACAACGTCTTCCCGCTGTTCCCATCATCACCGGCGACCCCTATTTTTCCGTGTGGTCCTGCCAGGATGATCCTACAAGCGGAGATACCCGCCACTGGGCGGGGGAAAGAAAGCGTCTGGAGATCTCTGCCGTTGTAGGCGGAGAAGAATTCCGCCTGCTGGGCGCGGGCAGGGCTCCGGCAGCTGAATTGACAGGATGCCAGGTGCTTCCCACCACGACCGTTTTTACGTATGAGGCAAACGGAGCAGAGCTGCGCCTTTCTTTCTGCAGCCCGCTGCTGCTTGACGACCTGGATCGGATGTCCACGCCTATCACGATCATGAAGCTGGAGGCCGGCGGAAGCAAGGCCGTAAAGGCCCGCGTGCTGTGGCATGACGATATCTGCTACAACGGCCTTACCCCACCGCTTATGAACGGCACGAGTGCGGAGGAAAACGGTCTTCATCTTGCCGCCATGGGAAAGCAGCAGCAAAATGTGCTGGGACACAGCGGCGACCTTATCAGCATCGATTGGGGCTATGCCTGGATGTGCTCAGATGCTTCCACTGAGTTTGTAAGGGAAAAGGGACATTACGCGATCTCTCTGGAAGGCGAGATAAAGCAGGGCGGTCTCTGCGCTCTTTTTGCCTATGACGATGTGGCTTCCATCTGTTATTTCGGAGTTCCCACAAAGGCCTGGTACGCGAGAAACGGAAAGACCATCCGTGAGGCCGTTCTTGAGACCTGGGAGAAGCGGGATGCTTTGCTTGCGCGCTGTGCAGATTTTGATCAGGAGCTGATCCGCAAGGCGGAAGAGGTGGGTGGAAGCGGCTACGCCGAATTGATCAGCGCCGCTTACCGCCAGACGATCGCGGCTCACAAGCTCATAGTGGGAGAAGACGGGAAACCCGTGTTCCTCTCAAAGGAAAACAGCTCAAACGGCTGCCTTGGCACCGCGGATGTAAGCTATCCCTCTATTCCGCTGTTCCTGCTGTACGCACCGGAGCTGGTGCGGGCTTTGTGCAGGCCCATCCTTCGGTTCGCAAGCTATCCTGTTTGGCAGTTTGATTTCGCGCCCCATGACGTGGGACGTTATCCCTATGCCACCGGTCAGGTCTATGGCTTAAAGTACAATGACCTGAACTGCGAACCCAACGGGCCAAGCGGCGTGTTTTTTCCCTATTATCTGCTGCCTGAAACCGCCGGTCTCTACGACCTGCGCGATCAGATGCCGGTAGAGGAATGCGGCAATATGATCCTCATGCTGGCGGCAGCTCTGCGTGCAGACGGCGACCTGGGCCTGATAAAGCAGTATCAGCCCCTGCTGCGCAAATGGGTAGGATATCTGGAAGAAAACGGCCGCGATCCGGGAGAACAGCTTTGCACCGACGACTTTGCCGGACATCTGGCCCGGAATGTGAACCTGTCCTTCAAGGCTATCTGTGGCTTGGCGGCCTATGGCTTTATCTGCGAAAGCATGGGAGATCAGGAGGAGGGCGCTCAGTGGAAGCGGAAGGCGAAGGAAATGGCCGCCGAGGTTTGCGCGAAGGCAGACCGGGGGGACCATACATCTCTTACGCTGGATGGCTCAGAAGAAAGCTGGAGCCTGAAGTACAATGCCGTCTGGGATATCCTGCTGGGCTTTGACCTCTGTGACAGGGCCTGGTATGACCGGGAGCTTCAGTGGTATCTTTCCCACACCAATTCCTACGGTGTTCCGCTGGACAGCCGGAAAACCTATACGAAGAGCGACTGGATCCTTTGGGTTGCCGCCATGAGCAACGACCGGTCCCAGATTGAGCGCTTCTGCGCGCCCCTCGTAAAATATTTGCAGGAAACCCCCAGCCGGGTCCCCTTCTCCGATTGGTATGAGACCACTGACGGGAGGTTTGTAAGCTTCATTGCTCGTTCCGTGCAGGGCGGCTTGTTTATGCCCCTGCTGCGCAAAAAGTGGAGCGAGGAATAACAGTATTTTGCCGGACCTAAAATAGCAGCCCGCCGGAAATCTTTCCGGCGGGCTGCTGCCGCATAAGCACCGGCACGGCAAGAGCAAATTCCGGCTTAGTTACATAAGTGTGTATAGGATTTGAATAAAGTGTGAATACTAGTTCAAAAAAGGAGGAATTTCAATGATAGAACCTGATACCGTGAAGCTTTTGAGAGAATGCGACGCGGGGATCAAAATGGGCGTAAGATCTATTGACGACGTTTTGAGCCATGGGAAAAGCCCCAGGCTGACTGGATTGCTGAAGACCTGCAAAAACAAGCACGAAGAGCTGGATCACAAGCTTCAGGGGCTGCTGGATCAATACGGAGACGAAGGCAAGGAGCCGAGCTTTCTTGCCGGGAAAATGGCGGCCATGAAAACCGGCATGAAGCTGAGCATGGACGAATCGGACGATACCATCGCCGACCTCATTACCGATGGGTGCAATATGGGCGTGAAGTCGCTGAGCCGGTATTTGAACCAGTATGCGGCCGCGGATGAGACCTCAAAGGATATCACGAAAAAGCTCATAGAGCTTGAAAGCCAGTTGGCTGTTGATATGCGGGATTTTCTATAAGCAAACTGCCTTTTTCAGAAGGGAAGCTTCCCTGGTAACAAAGCAGAAGGACAGCACTTGAGGCTACCTTCTGCTTTTCTGTTTCCGATTTTGAAATGCGATGGCTATCTCCTTTTTCCCGAAGCGTCAGTTCCGGGGAAATTCAGGAGTGTTCAAAGCGCAAAAAATCCTCGAAGCGGACATTCCCGGAAATTCCCACGAGCCCGGCTGGAACAGAGCCGAGCCGGATAAAGTTCAGCGGCTCGGAGAAGCAGGCAGCTTTCCAAAGTATTCGTCATACCACACCAGGAAGGTATAGATCACCCATACCTTTCTCCAGTTATCGGAATTCCCTCCCACATACTCGTTCCATATTTTGTCGATTTCTTCAATCCGGAAAAACTTCTCCGCTGTTTCACTGTGAAACCGGGCGCGCACATCCTGATTATACCGGTCATCTGCCATCCAGATCCGAATGGGAACGACAAACCCCAGCTTCTTACGGAAAGCGATTTTCTCCGGGAGGACCTTGGCAGCAGCCGTGCGGAGGGCAACCTTATTTTGCTCCGGAGTCACCTTATACTTGGACGGGATCCGGGACGCGATATCAAAAATACGCAGGTCGCTCAGCGGCATCCGGATCTCAAGCCCCGCGGCCCGGCTCATCTTGTCCACATTCAGGTAGATATCCCCTTCCAGCCAAAGCTGGATGTCCACATCGGACATCTTTGTGAGGGGGTCCAGCCCTTCCATTTCCTCATAGATGCTCTTTGCCAGATGGATAGGAAGAATGTCCTCGGAATACCGCTTCAGGATCCGCTTTTTTTCCTCTTCCTTCATGATGTTCGTATTGCCTACATAGAAGTCCTTCAGGTTTTCACCGTAACGTTCCGCATTGCGGTACATATTGTACCCGCCGAAAAATTCGTCAGAGCCCTCGCCGGAATAGCAGATTTTCGTATGCTCCGCCGTAGCTTTGCACGCAATGGCAAAGGCAATGGCGGAGGCGTCTCCCAGAGGCTGCTCCATGTGATACATCACATAGGGGACCGCCGCGAAATACTCCTCCGGTGTGATACGGCGCCTCCGGTTTCCCCGCCCCAAAATTCGGGCAGTTTCCGCCGCCAGCCCGGACTCGTCAAAACGTTCCTCGTCGTAGCCGCAGGAGTCCGTCATCCGGATATCGGACATGGCAAGCACATAGGAAGAGTCCACGCCTCCCGACAGAAAAGCTTCCGCGTATTCGTCCGGCGTCTTTACCTCCGGCATAATGCGCTCAAGGGTCCGGTGGATCTCCTCCGACCAGTCCTCCAAGGACTTGCTGTCGTCCGGGTGGAACTCCGGCTTCCAGTAACGGGTGATCTCCGTTTTCCCGTCCTTCCAGACCAGGTATCTTCCCGGCAGCAGCTTCTTCACTCCCTTGAAGAAGGTGTCTTCGCCCGCGCCGTAGGTCATGGTCAGATAAAGCTGCAGCATGTCTTCATTCAGCTCTTTCACAAAGCCGGGGTCTTCCATGATCTTTCGGATAGTCGTCCCGCAGAGCAGCCGCCCGTCTGCCGTGACATAGTAATAGAAGGGCTTTGTGCCCAGCTGGTCGCGCAGGCAGAAAAGCTTTTGTTCCTTTTCGTCCCACAGGGCAAAGGCGAACATACCGTACAAGTGGTCCGCCATCTCATAGCCCCATGCTTTATACGCTTCCGTCAGGATCTGCTTTTCCCGCTCTTCTCTTGGCAGCGCCGGATCGATCGACAGCTCCCTGCAAAGCGCCGCCCAGTTCCGGATATGTCCTCTGTATTCCTGTACCTTTATCATACTTTCATTTCCCTTGTATTCTGTATCGGATTTTATCGAAATTTGTCGAATCGCATGGAAAAAAATATTATACCATAAGCACCGAAGGTGCGTTGGTATAATGTGCCGATCGGTCGTCTGAGAGCAGCGAAGAACTGACCGAGGCAAATTTAAATCTATACTATCCGCTGCCCTTTGCGGATAGTATACCATAAGCACCGAAGGTGCGTTGGTATAATGTGCCGATCGGTCGTCTGAGCGTAGCGAAGAACTGACCGAGGCGAATTTAAATCTATACTCCGCTGCCCTTTGCGGATAGTATATCATAAATGGTTGCTTTTGAGAAGCCCTTTCCCTTCCCGGGAATGTGCTTCTTCCGATAATCGCTTTGCGGTCATTTTGCCGTATTGGAAAGCAGCATCCATGACGAGCCGGACGGGGGAGCGATCAGGTTTGATTTTTGATTCCGGTTCTGACCTGCATTTGACCTGTATGTTCGTGTTGCTTGGCGTGATTAAGTGTGTTTTGATGTGAAATAGGAAAAATAAAAAGAAAGCCGCTCTGAATGCCCAAAAAGCGTTCCAGAGCGGATCCTATTGCAGTAATTATAAACTGTGAGCAGAACGGAAGCTCATTCTTTATCTGAAGAGCCCTCTTCACCGTCAGAATCGGAAATAAACATTTCCTCAGTGGTCTGCTGTGCCCGCTTCAGCTTTTCGGTGATGTCAACCAAAGCCCTGGTGGTCGCTTCCAGTGCGTCAATAGCAGTTGCCATGCGTCCCGCTAAGTGATAATACATAGCCTTGTAATCCGTCATGCAGGTTCCTCCAAAGCAAATATTCCGAAGTGGCATTGGCCCCTGTTTGATCGGGATAAATGGAAACCCCGTGAAAGACAGGCAGCGCCCGAATCGGCAGAAAGACGGCGCGATTACAAGCCGTAAACCGGTGAAAGCGTGATCTTTCACAGAGAGAAGCTGCAGATGGGCGCAACAGGGAGCATTTCTGAAAAGAAACGCCACCGTAAGAGCGAGTCTTGCAGTGACGTTGGAGCGGGCGAAGGGAATCGACCAGACGCGAAGCGTCCGGTGGCTTGCCCACCCCAGCCTATTGTCTGAGGTGCCGGGCTGCGCCGCTCTGTCCTAAAAACGTGCCACCGG
>CAZNZS010000031.1:0-23391 GCA_964577585.1 uncultured Acutalibacter sp. | reverse complement strand
GAGGGATGAAAGGTCGAAAGGAAAGTATAAAAACGCAAAGGAAAAACAAATTGTCTTCAATAAAAAGCCGGTCTAAAATAAAGAAAAATTGGTAAATTTGATCGGTCGGAAAGTCGGTAAGTCGGGAAGGAGCCAAAACTACTATGAAAAAAAGGATCATGAAGGGCTTGAAAGGCAGCTGGCAGTTGTATCTGCTTTTATTGATCCCCCTTGTCTATATTATCATTTTCCATTATATCCCCATGTACGGAGCGACTCTTGCTTTTAAGAATTTCAATCCGGTAAAGGGTATTCTGGGTTCTGATTGGATCGGCCTAAAATATTTCAAGCGCTTTTTCAGTTCCCCTTCTTTCAAAACCATTCTAGCGAATACGCTGATTTTGAGTATCGGTAATCTGGTTTTCAGTTTACCAATGCCGATTGTCCTGGCCATTGCGCTGAATGAAAGCAAAAGCAAGCTGGTCAGCAAGACGGTGCAGATGGTGACCTACGCGCCCTATTTTCTTTCCACGGTCATCATGGTTTCGCTGCTGATGCAGTGGTCTTCGGTGAACGGCGGTTTGTTCAACAATATTCTGAGCCTGTTCGGTCAGGAGCCTGTCAACCTGTTCGGCGACGCGAAATATTTCCGCCCAACCTATATTATTTCCGGTATCTGGCAGTTTACTGGCTTCAATTCCATCATTTATCTGGCGGCGCTTTCTTCCGTGGACGTCAATTTGTATGAGGCCGCACGGATCGACGGCGCGTCAAAGCTGAAAAGGATATGGTATATTGATTTGCCCAGCATCTTGCCTACCATCATTATTCTTCTGGTGCTGAATGCCGGACAGATCATGAATATCGGCTTTGACAAGGCCTATCTGATGCAGACCGATTTGAATTTGCAGACCTCGGAGATCATTGCTACCTATACCTATAAGGTCGGTTTGATAGACATGGATTATTCCTACTCCACGGCGGTGGGATTGTTTAACTCAGTTGTAAATTTGATTTTGCTGGTATCCGTCAACATGCTGTCCAGAAAAGTCAGCGAGACTAGCTTGTGGTGAGAGGAGGAAAGAGTGTGGAAAAGGTTACGATAAAGGCCAAAAAGGTGAAGGAGCCTTTTGGCGATCAAGTCTTCAATGTTTGCAATTACATCCTTCTGGGACTTATGTTTGTTGTGGTGGCTTATCCGCTGATTTATATACTGAGCGCTTCCTTCAGTGATTCCAAAGCGGTGGTTTCAGGAGAGGTTTGGCTGTGGCCGGTGGGTTTCGATTTGAAGGCTTACAGGACCATTTTCTCGGAAGAGAGAATTATGACCGGTTATATGAACTCTCTGATTTACACGGTGTTCGGCACGATATTCAATTTGATTTTGACAACTCTGACAGCATACCCCCTTTCCAGGAAAAAGCTGTTTGGCGGAAAAGTGCTTACTTGGATCTTTATGTTCACCATGTTCTTTTCCGGCGGCCTGATTCCCCAGTATATTCTGGTAAGGAATTTGGGTTTGCTCAACACACGGACGGCCATTATTGTGATTGGCGGTGTTTCCATTTACAACATGATCGTCATGCGCAGCTTCATGACCAGCTCCATTCCGGAGGATCTCTACGAGGCGGCGTCGCTGGACGGCTGCAGTGATGTCGGGATCCTGTTCCGTATCGTTTTGCCTTTATCCAAGCCCATCCTTGCCGTTATGGTGCTTTATTACGCGGTGGGACACTGGAACGATTTCTTTAATGTTCTGATTTATACGTCCAGCCCGGAATTGAAATCGCTTCAGATGGTTCTCAGGGAGCTTTTGCTTCAAAACAAATTAAGTACGACGCTTAACACGATAGCATCTGTGGAGACTATTGCAAATCGCATGGGAATGTATGAGCTTTTACGATATGCTGTTATTGTGGTTGCCAGTGTTCCTGTTCTCTGTATCTATCCCTTTGTGCAAAAATATTTTGTCAAGGGCGTTATGATCGGTTCAATCAAGGGATGATCCCTTTTTTGATAAATATTAATGTTTGGAGGAGAACCAAATGAGTAAGAAGATCGTGGCACTAGTCCTGTGTCTGATGCTGTGCGTTAGCGTGGTTGCCGCTTGCGGAACAACGCCTGCTCAGAATTCCGGCACAAAGGCACCTGAATCCTCAAAGACTGAAAGCACCGGCAGCGAGCCTGTATCCAGCGCGCAGACCAATGAGGAGCATCCGAACTGGGTCAGCGACACTCCTGTTACGTTCAAGGTCTGGTCGGCAAGAGAGGGTGAGATTGCCGATTTGAACACCAATGACTATATTCTCTGGTTGGAGGATCAGACGAATGTGGATTTGGAATTTGAACAGGCTGATGCGGTCGATGCCGCCGAAAAGCTGAATCTTTCGTTGTCCAGTGGGGTCTATCCGGATATATACTGGACTGCGGCCAGCGGTGCAAATGCTTCTACAATGTCCAAATATGGTATGGCAGGTGTTTTTGTTCCGCTCAACGACTATATCGAACAGTATGGGAACAATGTAAAGCAAATCTTCAGTGACAACCCTTGGCTGGAGAGCGGCTCCACTTCACCGGATGGAAATCTCTATATGATCCCTACTTATTCCGGACTTTTCCATGTGGCTTATTCGCAGAAGATGTGGATCGATCAGGCCTGGCTGGACAACCTGGGTCTGGAAATGCCGACTACGACGGATGAATTCAGAAACGTGCTGACCGCTTTCAAAGAGCAGGATGCCAACGGCAATGGAGATCCCAATGATGAGATCCCGCTGGGCGGCACGGTTCCGGAAGGGTGGCACGGAGATCCGACAGATTACCTGATGTGCGCTTTTATATATGACGATGGCGATAAGATGATGACGGTCATCAATGATGAAATCGATGCCATCTATAATAAAGACGAATACAAAGCCGGCTTGAAATATGTAGCAGGTTTGTATGCTGATGGTTTGATTTATCCGGATATCTACACATCCACCAGTGAGCAGATCAAAAATCTTGCGTCTCAGGATTCCCTGGGCTGCTTTGCCGGAGGACACTGCTTATTTGCAGATTTGGACAGCGATTTCTATCGGAATACCGTTGCAGTGCCGCCCTTGAAGGGGCCGGAAGGCGTACAGACTGCCGCTTACTACGGTATGTCAGTTGGTTCAGGAGGCTTCTATATCACATCGTCATGCGAGAATCCCGAGGCTGCGTTCAAGCTTGCGGACTTTATGTACGGCGAAGAATCAACGCAACGGCTGCGTCATGGTATTCCCGGCGTAGATTGGGATTACGCGTCAAATGGGGAAAAGACCTGTGATGGACGCGATGCGAAGTATGTTATGCTGACCGGCCATTCCGATGGTACTACTGTTCAGAACAGCCGGCTGATGAACAGCGGATTGTTCTTTGAGACAAATGATCTGTATATGGGTCTTTGGGCAGAGCCCGAGTATAATGATGTGCATGATCTGGATTATCTGGAACCGTTCCTGTATTTGGAATCCAAAAAATATGAAGAATATAAGCCGGAGCAGACTTTGCCTCCTCTTGTTTTTACAGATGAGGAAAACGCAGAAATTGCGGATGTGGAAACAGATATCAAGAAATATCGCGATGAGCAGAAAGCTTTGTTTGTCACCGGTCAGAAAGACATTGACGCCGAGTGGGATGCATATGTTCAGCAGCTTGAAAATTTGGGATTGAGCAGATTGATTGAAATCTATAATCAGGCCTACAAGCGCCAGTATGTAAAGTGATCCCCTGAATTGAAGTGATACGGAAAGTGCTGATATCTATGCTCTTTTGCGGATATTGGCACTTCTGTATTGTAAAAAAGGAAGGTAAGCTATGAAGCGTTCTACGATCAATGAGATCATTCGGGAGAATATCGAGTTTCTGAAAAAGCAGGGCTTCCATTTGCCGCCCTTTGCCTTTTTCACGCCTGAGGAGTGGGCGGAAAAGGGGCGCGAATACGATGAAATACGGGAAAACTGCCTGGGCTGGGATATCACTGATTTCGGCTCGGGAGATTTCCGGAAGATCGGCCTTTTCCTGTTTACCCTGCGCAACGGCAACCAGCAGCTGCCGGAGAAATACAAAAAAGTTTATGCGGAAAAGGTGATGGTGGTAGAGGAAGGCCAAATAACGCCCTATCATTACCACTGGTACAAAATGGAGGATATCATCAATAGGGGCGGCGGTACGCTGGTCATTCAAATGTACAACAGCCATCCGGAAACCGACCTTTTGGATCAGGAATCTCCTGTGACCATCCACTCCGACGGACGGGTTTACACGATCCCGGCCGGAGGAAAGGTGCGTCTGCGGCCCGGCGAGAGCATCACCGTTCACCAGGGGCAGTACCACAGCTTTTGGGCGGAAGGCGGAAAAACCATGGTGGTCGAGGTTTCACAGTGCAATGACGATTCCAAGGATAACCGGTTTCTGGAAGAGGCGGGGCGGTTCCCCCAGGTGGAAGAAGATATTCCCGCGGAATACCTGCTTTGCACAGAGTACCCGGCGGTACAGTAGCCATGGAGAAAAAGGTTGTAGTTGCAGGACATGTGTGTATGGATATCACACTGCCGCTGGGGAAAGAAAGGGTTTCTGAAATCGGACAGCTGCTTCGCCCCGGAAAGCTGTTCAGCGTAGGGGAAGCGGCGGTACATCCCGGCGGCGTTGTGGCCAATACCGGGCTTGCCATGAAGCTTTTCGGTGGTAAGGTGGCCCTGGCGGGAAAAATTGGAAGCGACCCCTTCGGGGATATGATCGCCTCTGCCTTTGCGCGCCGGGGCGCGGAGCGGTGGCTGATCCGCAAAGAGGGGGAGACCACCTCCTATACGGTGGCGCTTGCCGTACCCGGCATCGATCGGATCTTGCTGAATCACCCGGGAGCAAACGACACCTTCTCCGCGGAGGACCTGTCCCATGAGCTCCTGGAGGGAGCGGCCCTGTTTCATTTTGGATACCCGCCCCTGATGCGCGGAATGTACGAAAATGATGGAGAGGGACTGCTCTCCGTGCTGAAAAAGGCAAGAGCCGCCGGGGCTGTTACCTCTTTGGATCTTTCGATGGTCGATCCGGATTCCGGCGCGGGAAAAGCGGACTGGAAAAGCATTTTGAAAAAAGCGCTCCCCCTGGTGGATATCTTTGTGCCGAGCGTGGAAGAGCTTTGCTATATGCTGGACCGGGAAAAATTTGAGAGCCTGCGGAAAAAGGCTGGGGCCGGAGATATCTGTGAATTTGTAGATGTGGAAGCAGACCTTCGCCCGCTGGCGGAAAGCTGCCTGGAAATGGGTGCGAAAATTCTTTTGATCAAGTGCGGCGCGCCGGGGCTGTACTATAAAACCGCCTCTGCCGAAGATCTGGCCCCCATCAGCGATGCGCTCGGTCTGAACAAAGCCGGTTGGGCGGAAAAGGAAGGCTTTGAGGCAAGCTATGTGCCGGACCGGCTTCTTTCGGGAACAGGAGCGGGGGATACCAGCATTGCCGCTTTTTTAACAGCGCTGTTAAAGGGCTGCACTCCGGAAGCCTGTATAAGGTACGCGGCGGCGACCGGAGCCTGCTGTGTTTCCGCTTACGACGCGCTCAGTGGGCTGAAAACTTTTGAAGAGCTTGATGTGAAAATACAAAATGGGTGGAAAAAGAGGGAAAGCAAAGGAGAAGCATAATGCTGATAACATTAAAAGAAATACTGGAGACAGCGGAAAAAAGGAAAATTGCAATAGGCGCCTTTAATGCCGCAAACCTGGAAAGCCTGCGGGCGATCATGGAGGCGGCGGAGGAGCTTGCGCTTCCGGTGATCCTCCAGTTTGCGCAGTGCCATGAGCCGTGGGTGCCCCTGGAGCTGATCGGGCCGGTCATGGTGGAAACGGCAAGGAAGGCTTCTGTTCCTGTCTGCGTCCACCTGGATCACGGGGAGACCCTGGAGTATTTGCAAGCGGCGCTGAAGCTGGGCTTTACAGGCGTGATGTATGATGGCTCAACCCTGCCTTACGAGGAAAACCTGGAAAATACCCGAAAGGCGGTCAACATGGCGAAAAAGGCCGGAGCTTCTGTAGAGGCGGAGCTGGGAAGCATGGGGAAACGGGAATCCGGCGAGGGAGAGAACAGCGGCGAAGCGGACAGCACAAAGATCTACACCGACCCGGAGCAGGCTCAGGCCTTTGTGCGCGACAGCGGGATCGACGCGCTGGCGTGCTCCTTTGGAACGACCCATGGAATTTATCTCTCCGAGCCCAAGCTCAATTTCGGCATCGTGGAGAAAGTACGGGCGCTTACCGGTAATATCCCGGTGGTCATGCACGGCGGCTCCGGCATAGGCCGGGAGGATTTTCAAAAAGCGATCAAGGCCGGTGTGCGGAAAATCAACTACTTTACTTATATGGATAAAGCAGGCGGAGGCGCGGCGGAGGAATATTTGCAGCACCTGAACAAAGAACCGAGATTCTTTTCTTCCGTATCTGCGGCCGCAAGAAGCGCAATGAAGGAAAACGTAAAAAGCGCCATGAAAACCTTCTCTTTTCAAGATTGAGAACGAAACCGTACCGGCCTTTCAGGAAACGGAAGGATGAAGCGGCTCTGATTTTTGGCCTGTACGGACCTTTGGGGATTTGATAGTAAGTGATGTGCCAGCGGCATATTGGAACTTCCATAATTTGAAATCATGATTGCATGGAAAAAGAAGAACAAACACCAGCATACGAAATATTTCGTATGCTGGTGTTTTGTGCCTGGAAATCTGTGGAAACTTCTTACTTATCCGTTTGTCGGTTGGTCAGATGGCCGTATGCCATTTAGCTTTGGATCTTCCATTTTCTTGAACCAGCGTTTCATGCAGATCGAGCTGGGAATAAGGCCCAATATCCAGCCGATAGGTGCGGCCAGCCAAATGCCGAAATATTCCTCCATGCCAAGACTGCCGAAAATAAAGGGCAGCAGCAGGGAAAGCCCGATCTTGGAAGCCAGCTCTACGATGCTGGAAACCAGAGTGATGTTTACCTGGCTCACGCCGCGCAGGGCGGAATTCACTGCCCAGATCGCGCCCAGTGCCACAAACAGAACAGCTTGAATGCGAATGAGCCAAACGGAAGCGGTCAGTACAAATTCGTTTTCTTCCTTCATGAAAAGCGGAGCGAGACGCGGGGCAAAGATCAGCATAATCACTGTAGAAACGAGGGCAAGCCCCACAATAAGCGCAAGACCTTTCTTTAACCCTTCCTTTATCCTGCCGTACAGCTTCGCGCCAAAATTCTGGCCGGAATAAACGGAAAAGGAGAAGGCGAGATTGGAGAAGGAAACAGTGGCCAATTGCTGCACCTTGCTGCCGATGGTGTAAGCCGCCATAACGTTTGCACCGTGGGAATTGATGACAGAGGTGATGATCATATCGCCTACGCACAGCACAGCGCTTTGAACGCACATGGGAAGCCCGATTTTGAAATATTCCCGCAGGATCTTGCCGTCGAATTTCCATGCCTCTTTATCAGGGCAGAGCTTCTTATATTTTCTCAACATATAAGCGTTGCACAAAACGGCGGAGATGATTTGCGAGATCACGGTAGCCCAGGCCACACCGTCAATTCCGCGGTGGAAGGCGATCACAAATAGGAGGTCAAGGGCTACATTGAGAAGCGAGGAAAAAATCAGGAAATAGAGAGGCGTTCTGGAGTCACCGATTGCCCGCAGAGCCGAGGTGGAGCAATTATAGGCGATTTGCCCGATGGAAAGCCCGCCTACGATCTGTATGTACAGCACTGCTTGATCGATTGTTTCAGCAGGCGTCTGCAAAGCTTTCATCAAAGGGCGGGCGCCGAACAGAGAAAAAATGCCGAGAATCAGCCCGGTCGCGAGGGTAAGATAATAGGCGTGAGCGACGGCTTTCTTCATCTGCCCTTCCTGGCGGGAGCCTTCAGCCTGGGCGAGAATGACGGAGACGGCGTTGGTGACACCCTGTCCCATCATCATCAGGAAAAAGACAGTGGTGGCGGCGGATCCCATGGCGGAAAGGGCATGGAGATCCACAAATTTTCCAACGACCCAGGTGTCTACCAGATTGTAGAGAAGCTGGAAGATGCCGCCGATCCACATCGGTATGGCAAACAGGATAAGAGATCTTGTGGGGCTGCCTTGCGTCATGTCAAGGTTTTTTTGCCTTTTATTCATGAAATATTCATCCTTTCGTAACAGTTTGGCCAAAAATGGAGAAATGTTGCTGGAATTCAGCCGGAGCCGATAGGGAAGGGCATTTGCTCGAGAGCCATATATTTCAGTCCGTTCAGATATTCATTTCTGAAATCGTTTGTGATCTCAAAATCGGGGCAATGACCCGGACCGAGAGATTCATCTATTCTGTGCTTCACATTTTCAATTTGCTCAGCCTTGATATAATTGCTGGCAATGATCATCTTGTGGGGCGCCAAAATGGTGAGGTAGGGGAGAACGGTGGAAAAAAGGGCTTCCTCCAAAACAGCGGAGGTTTCGTGAACCATGCGGAACCAGTCAGAGCCATAGGGCTGCGGAAGCAATTCGCCGGCAAAGCGCCCTTTTCCCAGATGGAGCTTTCCGTCAATATACACGGCGGAGCCGCCGTAAGTTCCCCGCATCAGGTAGAGGTAGGCAAGGGTCTCGCTTTCGCTGAGATCATGGCTTTTGGCATAACCCAGCGCGGCAAGATTCACATCGTTTTCCACGCGGATCGGTATGCCGCACTTTTTCTGCAGATCCTCAAAGGCCGGCAGGGAAAGGTATTCCACGCCTCCGCCTCTGTGAAAATACTCGCCGAAGCCGATCCCCGGAAGACCTATGCCGATGGTGCTTATCGGCTCGCGGACTCGGAGCAGGCGGGTAAGGTAATCAAGGGTGGCCTTGCAGTCCAGACTAACGGCAGGGCGGGTCTCTTCCCAAACGGGTTCGCCGAACAGATCCGTAATGACGGCCCGAAAGACATATTCGGTTTTTTCAAAACCTACGGAAAGCAGGAGGCAGAATTGCCTGCAGGCATTGTAGCTGTATACCGCGGCGGGCCTTCCTCCGGAGGACTGGATCTTTTCTTTCTCCAGCGCTTCTCCTGTTTCCAGGAGCTGCTGGATCAGGCTGCCCATGGTGACGTTGCTGATGCCTGTCATGACGCTGAGCTGCTGCCTGGTGGCATGGCGGGCGAGAAAAAGCGCTTTTCTGACCATATTGAGATTGTGTTCTTTTACAAGCTTGGGCCGGTTAATGGATTCCACAGAACACCTCCACAATATTGTTTAGGATAATTAATTAAGTTACTTAAATTATACAATGCTTTGCCGCTCTTGTCAAGAAGGATTTTCCGGCGCTTACTGCCGCGCCACTGACTGCCCTGTGTATTCCCTGGGACGGCTTTCGTCAATACTGCCGGGTTTTTACCGTGACGCCTCATCTGGCTTTTCGTTTCTCCGCTCTTTTTTCTTTATCCAGGGTACGATCGGGAAGGCTTGCCCGAAAAGAGGGAGGGGACAGAAAAAACCCCTGACACAGGATGTCAGGGGGAACAGCAGAGGGGCGGTACACGGGAGAACGCTTTATGCCAGCATTTTGCGCACCAGGCCGTACAGGACCGGCTTCATATTGTCAATGGTATCGGGATGGCCGAGAATGATGGAGGAATAGCAGGTGGAGCCGAGCATTTCAAAAATGACAAAAATCAATTTGAAAAGCTCCTCTTCCGTTCTTCCGCGGGCAACGCTGCTCTTTTCAACCGCGGTCATGAGCTTGTCCCACAGGGGATTCTCCCGCAGACTCAGCTGACGTTCGACCATGGGCCAGGAAAAATTCCGCTCAATGAGCCGGAGAGTCATTTTGTTATCCTTGAAATATTCGATGATATAATCGACCAGCAGGATCACGTTTTCCGTGAAATCCTCCGTAAGCTTTCCGCTGACATACTCATACCCTTCCGAAAGAACGCGGAAGGATATTTGATAGGCAAGCTGCTGCATCAGGTGCTCTTTATCGTGAAAGTACAGATAGAACGTTCCCTTCGCGACATTGGCCCACTTCGCTATCTCATCCACGGAGGTTTTTGAGACACCCTTTTCCAGGAACAGGACATAGGCGGCGTCCAAAAGCTTCTGCTTCTTTTGTTCCTTTTTCAATTCCGTTTTTTCCCCCATGCCATGACCCCGTTTTCAAAAGAGATTTTTTACTGCAGGACGGAAACTGCTTTGGCGAAAAAACAGCCAGGAAGCGGCTTCGATCCAAGCTGTTTTCCAAGATTATTGAAACATTTTTTCCGCAAAAGCGCAAGAGGCTTTTACAAATTCAGCAAACTGACCAATAGTCAATTTGTCCCGCCCGCCACATTTCGGCGGTTTGGATATTGACTGTTGGTCAGTTTTGTATTATCATATTGCTGAAATAAATGACTAATGGTCATTTTTCGACATCAGAAGCCGTTTGGCAGAAAAGGGGAATGACAGTATGGAACGTTTTGCGCAGGGGGTGGTCAGGCACAGAAGGCTGGTGCTTATACTGGCGGTTCTGCTGCTGATCCCTTCTGTATTGGGAGCGGCGGGCACTTATATCAATTATGATATCCTCACCTATCTGCCTGCCGATCTGGAATCCATGATCGGGGAAAGGTATCTGGAAGAGGATTTCAACATGGCCTCCGTATCCATGATCACGGTGGAAAACATGAGCACGGCGGATACCCTGAAGCTGAAGGAAGAGATGGAACAGGTGGAAGGCGTAAAAAGCGTTTTATGGGCCAGCGACCTTCTGGATGTTTCCACCCCGAGAGAGATGCTGCCGGAGGACCTGCAGAAGTTTTTCTATAATGAAAACGGGGCTTCCATGTTGATCGTCCAGTTCGAAAATCCCAGCGCTCACGAGATCACCATGGCGGCCCAGAGAGAGATCAAGGAGCTTCTGCGAAAGGACTGCTTTATCGGCGGGATGTCAGCCATTTTGGAGGACACCAGGGCTCTGGTGCAGGAGGAAATGCCTCTTTACATTCTCTGTGCCGTGGGGGCCTCCATGCTGATCCTGTTTTTGAGCATGAAGGAAACCGTGGTGCCGCTGCTGTTCATGGTGGGAATGATATTCCCAATCCTTTACAATTTCGGCACCAATTACTTTTTGGGGGAGATCAGCTATATCACCGAGGCGCTGGCTACGGTTCTGCAGCTTGGCGTGACTATGGACTTTTCCATATTCCTGCTCCACCGCTTTGAAGAAGAGCAGGAGGAAGGGGCGGATGATGAGACCGCCATGATCCACGCGGTCCAAAAGACCTTTTCTTCCATCTCGGCCAGCTCTCTGACCACTGTTGCGGGATTTCTTGCCCTGTGTACCATGCGGCTGACGCTGGGAAGAGATATCGGCATAGTGATGGCCAAGGGCGTGCTTTTGGGCGTGATCTCCACCCTCACCATTCTGCCCGCCCTGATCATGACCTTCCGGCGCTCCATTCAGAAGCACACGCACCGCACCTTTATTCCGAAGCTGAAACGAACGGCCGGCTTTGTGGTAAAGCACCGGGTGCCTCTGCTGATCGTTTTTGCCGTTGTGTTTATTCCGTTTGCCGTGGCCCAGTCCAAAACGCCGGTATACTATACCATTACGGATTCTCTGCCGCAGGACCTTCCCGGAATAGAGGGGACCAACCGGCTGAAGGAGGATTTCGGCATGACCACCTCCCATTTCATCATGGTGAGCGAGGATCTGCCGCCCCAGGAGCTGCAGAAGCTTTCAGCGGATCTGGAGCGGGCAGAGGGGATCCATCAGGTGCTGAGCTATGAAAAATTCCTGGGCGCCGGGATCCCGGAGAGCTTCCTGCCGGACGAGGTGAGAGAGATATTCGAAGCGGGGGGCCGCAGGCTTATCCTCGCAAACTCTTCCTATCAAAGCGGGACGCAGGAACAGAACCGGCAGCTTGAAGAGCTTCAGAAAATCGTGAAGCGGTACGATCCTGACGGCGTCATTACAGGAGAGGGAGCCATGACAAAGGACCTGATCGAGATCGCTGACGTGGATTTCAGCAATGTCAATATTGTAAGCATCTGCGTGGTGTTTTTGATCATTGCCCTGACCTTCCGCTCCTTTTCCATCCCTGTGCTGCTGGTGGCAGCCATTGAAAGCGGGATCATGATCAATCTGGGGATTCCCTATTTCACGGGGCAGACGCTTCCGTTTATCGCCAGTATAGTGATCGGCACGATCCAGCTTGGCGCCACCGTGGATTACGCGATTTTAATGACGACAAGATTCCAGGAGGAAATGAACCGCGGGGAAAACGCAAAAGAGGCTGCCTTTATTGCCGTGGAGCAGTGCAGCCAAAGCATTTTGACCAGCGGGCTTACCTTCTTTGCGGCAACCTTCAGCGTTTCCCTGGTATCGAAGATGGAGCTTCTGGGCAGCCTGTGCAGGCTGATAAGCCGCGGGGCGCTGCTGAGCATGGCCGTTATTCTGCTGGTGCTTCCGGCCCTGTTGACGGTCACTGCCCCAATCATTAAAAAAACGACCTATCACTGGATAAAGGAACCTCATGAGAGGAAAGGAGCCTGATTCATTTATGAAAAAGAAACTGAAGAATGTATTCATCGTTGTTCTGGCGCTCACCGTTATCCTAGGCTGTACCGCCCCGGCTGGGGCCTCGGCTTCCCAGGACGAAGTGAAAAAGGACGAAACGGTGTATATCGTTTTGGACGGGGAAGGCAACGTGGAAAAGCAGATCGTAAGCGACTGGCTTCATAGCGACAGCGGATTTCACAACATCGCGGATAAGAGCAGCCTTAAGGAAATTGAGAATTTGAAAAGCGATACGTCACCTGCCCGCAAAGGCGATGAATTTGTGTGGAACACCGAGGAAAGCGACATCTATTATCAGGGAGAAAGCAGCGCCGAACTGCCTGTTTCCGTACAAATCAAGTATGAACTGGACGGAAAGGCAATTTCCTCCGATGAGCTTACGGGAAAAAACGGGCACCTGAAAATCACGGTGGAGCTTACGAATAACGAACGCTCTGCCGTAAAGATAAACGGCAGGGAACGGGAGATCTGCACTCCCTTTATCACTCTGTGCGGGGCTTTGCTTCCGGTGGATACTTACCGGAACGTCAGGGCGGAGCACGGCGCTGTGCAGACGGATTCCAAGACCCAGCTTGCCTGTTTCCTCGCCCTGCCGGGAGCGGCGGACTCGGTTTCCGGCCTCGTTCCCGAGGAACTGCGGGATATCGAGGAGCTTTTGACGGACGATCTGATCCTGGAGGCAGACGTAGAGAATTGCGAGGCGCCTACCTTCCTGTTTGCCGCCGCTGCCGCGGGCGACCTCGACCTTGACGCCGGGGAGCTTTCTTCAAAGCTCGAAGAGGTTTCGGATGCATCGGAACAGCTTACAGACGGCACGGCGGAGCTGGACGACGCCGTGGGAGAGCTTGTGGAGAAGCTTGGAGAATTTGCCGAGGGCTACGGCAAGTTCGATGAAGGGATCAGGGAAGCCCTCTCCGGGGCGGAAAAGCTTGCGGATGGGGGAAGCACACTGCTTTCAAGCGCCGGGACCCTTTCGGAAAAGTCCGGCGAATTGGCAGCGGGGGCTTCACAACTGAAGCAGGGGGCTTCCGCGCTTTCCGGACAGCTCAACACCCAGCTTGTTCCGGCGCTGTCAGGCGCGCTTGGAAAAAAGGATGCCCTGCAAAGCAAAATGAACGCGCTTTCCGGACAACTGGAAAGCATTTCCGTTCCGGATACCTCCAGACTGAAGGCACAGCTTTCCGCCGGGACCGGTCAGGTGTTTGACGGCGCCGCAAAAGGCGCTTCCAAAGCCGCGGCCTCTGCCGCCGGTGAGGTGATCGGCCAGCGGCTTTCCGGCGCTTTGAGCGGCGTGCAGCAGTCTATCCCGCAGAAATCGGCGGAAATCGTAAATTCGGTGCAGGGGGCCGATCTGCAGATCGTGGGGCAGGTCCTGGCAAACTCGGGCCTGGATGGGGAAACGCAGGCCGCTGTTCTGGCTGCCGTACAGAGCGCAATGGGAAATGCGGCCGGGACGCTTACGGCCGGAGTAGCCGGTGGAATCGGCGAGGTTTTGCCGGACGGCCTGCTTTCGGGGAACCCCATAACCGATGAGGCGGCAGAGCAGATCTCCGCTGCCGTATGCGGCTCCGAGCAGATGCAGGCGGCAAGGGCCCAGGCCGTTTCTCAGGTATCCGCTGCCGTACCGGAGGTGGATCTGTCGTCTCTCAACTCCATGCTGGGCGAATTCAAAGGCCTCGCTTCCGATGCTTCCGCCATGCTGGGGCAGGTAGACACCCTTTCGGCAGCGCTGTATGATCCCCGGGACCCGTCAAGCCAGAAGACGGTTGTAGGCGCGGCAAACGCCATAGCCGCAGGCGCTGAGGCGCTGAGCAGCGGGACGGACGCCCTTTCGGCGGGAACCTCAGCCTTTGCCGGCGGGATCGGACAGATCTCCTCCGGGGCAGATTCCCTTTATTCGGGTCTGAATACGCTGGCGGATTCCAGCCGGACGGTGGCGGATTCCATCGAACAGTTCCGTTCCGGAGGCGCGGAGCTGAAGGACGGTACTTCCCGGTTGAAGGACGGCATGAATGAATTTTCGGAACAGGTAGTCCAAAGATTGAGGGAAGCTGTTGATCCCGATTCGGAGCTTGCGCAGGTGCTGAAGGAAATGGGAAAGCTTGCGGATGAGTTTGAGGGCACCGGCAAGAGCAAAGACACTGAACTGACCGTAAAATACGTGATGCGCACAGGCGCTTCTTCCGGCCAGACAAAGGAAGCCGCAGAAATCGCGGAAGACGAAGAACAGCCCCAACAGCGGGAAGACACCTTCTGGGACAGGGTGAAAAATCTTTTCGGCTGACCGAAGGATCGGCGGTCATGAGCTTGTTCCAAAGCGGATCCTCCCGCAGGCTCAGCTGCCATTCGACCGTGGGCCCGGATAAAATTTCAAGGCCGGCGCTTTTCGCGCCGGCCTTGCCCTGTAAAAACGCATTGGAAGCCTCACCAAAAGGGTAAGGAGAAAATATCCGAAGCCTTGTCCGTATTCGGTCAAGGACTCTTCGCATGGCGATAAACCTGCTTCCTATTTCCGCCGGATAATGTCTCCGCCGCCGCGATAAAGCCCCCGGCTGCGCAGCAGAAAAGCACAACGGCAAGGGCGGTCCACAGGCTTGCGGAAGCCCCGGAAACCGCCTTTGCAGCCACTTCATTTCCGGCTGCGGCAAAGCTTTTGAGAGAAGAAAAGATCTCGGAAAACTCGCTGCCGTAATGGCTGAGTTCCATGATGCTTGTCCGCGGCAGCAGGGAAGAGGGCAGGCTAGCTTTTTGCAGCACGACCCATATGGCGGCAAGGGCCAGGACGGCCAGAACGCCGTTTATCACAAGCTTTTTCCTGTTCTTTTTCACGTCCTTTATCAAGGCGAAGGAAGCGGCCCACAGAATGAACACCGTCAGTGCAAGGCCGGGCAGCAGGGCAAGCGACCGCAGGGCGCCGGTAAATTCTTCCAGCTCGGCAAGGCTGTACAGTTTTCTCTGTCCCGTGCCGAAGACTGACGCTCCGAACAGTGTGCTTTCCGCTTCATCGGGCATGAAGGGCCTGGACGCTTCCTTCACGGAAAGAAGCAGCGCGTTTCCATTTTGGGCCAAAACCTGACAGGCTTCCTTTGCCTCGTCCCGGAGGGAAAGCTCTTCTCCGCCGCTTACCGCCAGCCAGCAGTCCTCAAATGTTCCCTGTCTGTTGACCCGGCTTACCGGGTCTCCGCTGCGAATAGGTTTTGTGGAATATCGGATCATATCGCCTCGGTGGTCATAGAGAAGCTCGATCCCTTCCTCCGAGACAGAATATTCCGAGTCTTCTATCTTCCAGGCTCTGTCTCCTTCTTCCCAGCCGGAGCCCTCCATGACGAAATAAAGGGATGGCTCGCCATCATTTGCCTTCAGGCAGTCCAGGGAAAGTCTGTCGTAGCCGTCTGAGCTTTTCGAAGGATCGGAATGCGTCAGCACCACCTCCGGCACCATGGCCTGTTCGACCCAGAAAGAAAAGGCGGTGCTGAACAGCAAAAACCACAGGATCAGCACAAACACACAAAAAACTTTTTTCTTCACCGTTTTCCCTCCGTCACTTGATCTCCGCCAGCGTGATCCCCTCTACCAGCTCCCGATTGAAGAAGGTAAAGAAGAAAAGACACGGAAGCACCACCAGAATACAGCATACAAGCTGAACCGCGGCGTCGCCGGGGGGCACATAGGCCAGGGCCACGGAAATGGGATAGCGGTGCACATCCTTCAAATAGGCAATGGGCTGTTCCACCATGTTCCACGCGTCGAGAAATGAAAGCAGGAAAGCGCAGAGCATGCCGCTGAGATTCATGGGGATCGCCACTCTAAGAAGCGTTTGAAAAGAGCCGCAGCCATCCAGCATGGCCGCCTCGATCACACTGTCCGGCACGGAAAGAAAGCTTTGCCGCAGAATAAACGTACCCAGCGGAGCAAAGAGCAGGGGCAGAATAAGCGCCGCGTAGGTATCAAGCAAATTCAGTTCGTTCAGCATGATGTAATTGGGTACCAGCGTTACCTGCACCGGCAGCACCATCAGAATCATGAGCAGAAAAAAGATCGCGTTTCTGCCCTTGAAGGTAAATTTCGCAAAGCCGTAGCCAGCCGGTACAGAAACTATAATCTGGCCGAACCCTATGGCAAAGCCGATGCCAAGGCTTTGCCAAAAACGGACAAGGTACTGAGACTGGCCCCAGAACACGTCATAATAAGCCTGAAAGGTAATGCCATGATCCGTCCAGAAGCTGCGAAGCAAAACATAGAAAAACGGAAGGACCGAAAGCAGCACCGTCAGCACGGCAAACGCAGAGCCCAGCCCCAAAAACCTCTTTTTTCGCGTATTCATGCCCGATACCTCTCCTTCCTGGTTACAAACACATAGAAGAACCCGAAGAAAATCAGGATCACCAGAAGCAGCAGCACGGAACTGACGGATAGCTTGCCGTAATTCAGGTTTTCAAAGCTGTTGTTGATAAAATGCTGGAGCATGTAAATATCATTATTGGGGTGCTGTCCGCCAATCAGAAATATCTCGCGGAAGCACTTAAAGGCGTTTATCACGGAAAAGATCAGCGCGAAAAAGACGGGATACCACATTTGAGGCGTGGTGATATAGCGGAACTTCTGAAAGGCGGATGCTCCGTCCAGTTCGGCGGATTCATATTGCTCGTCGGGAACGGTGACGAGCCCCGCAAGGAGCAGGATCACCGTGTAGCCGGTGTTTTTCCAGAGGTAGAGAAGCTCCGTTACCCAAAAGGCGGCGGGGCCGGAAAGCCAGTCCGCCGCGGAAAGGCCAAACAGGGGCAAAAGACTGTTGAGGCCGCTCCGCTTTCCAAAGATCAGATCGATCAGCAGCACGGCGCCCACCACCGGCATGATATACGGAAGCAAAAATACCGATTTCAGGAACTTATATCTTTCCGCGTGATTTTTCAAAAGCAGGGCGATAAGATAGGCCAGCGCCATAATAAGGGGAAGGCCCACCGCCAGAAATTTCAGGGTGTTTCCGAAGGCCAGCCGGAAGGTGGTATTTCCAAGCACTCTCTCATAATTTTCCAGCCCGGTGAAGTGCAGGCTTCTGCCCGCTCCGCCGGAAAAGGAATACCGCAAAACCAGCGCAAAGGGGATCAGGTAAAACACCAGACACCCTAAAACCAGCGGCGCTATGTACAGATATCCCCTCCATGCTCTTTTTCTCATCTGAAACCGCCTTTCCCGGCCTTCTCAGCTTTCGTCCAGCAGGGCCTGCATTTTGATATAGCCGTCGTGTACGGTGCTCTCAATATTTTTCCCATTGTCCTGCTGTACGTAATAGAGAATATTGGACAGTTCGCAATTCAGCGGCGTTTCGAATTCCGCAAAGGTTATGTGTTTTCTCAAATCACAGTAGGCTTCGTGGTTTTCCTCTTTGGCAAAGCCTGTCAGCGGACCTTCCCCTGCCATAGAGGGGACAGATTGCCCATAGGTAAATTCTTTATAATAGTTTGAGTTCTGGCATTCTTCGCTCAACAGATAATCCATGATGAAAAACGCGTCCTCCGCTTTTTCCGTGTTGGCGTTGATGGCCACATAGGTCTTGATCAGCGCCCCATAGCCGCCCCTTTTGGAATACCAGGGAACAAAAGTGAATATCTCACAATCGTCAAACGCGGAATATCCACGGAGTTGGCTTTCCATATTACTGCACAAAACTTGTTGTCTCCTGGGCATATCATTTTTCGTGTTCTCGGAATATTGAAACAACTCCCACTTATCTTTGACAAAGCCTAATAGTTCATCCTCTGTGAATGACAACCTTTCTCCATCTATCAGCGGCCCAATGGGTGCGCCAACCCAAAGGGAGGTCATGTCAGCACCTGCGGCAGCCTTCAAAACCGGCCCGCCGTCCACCATTTCCTCCCAGGTCATGGTGTCGGAAAACTCCGGCTGATCCACACTTGCTCTGTCAAAGCAAATCAGAGGCACGGTATAAGTCATGGGAAGAATGTATTGGCTCCCTTCGTACTGTCCTGCCTTTGCTAGAGGCTCGGGGAGATTTTCCAGCTTCATAAACTGCGCCTTTGGCAGGTATTCGTCCAGGTTTAGGAACATTCCCCGCTCCATGGCCTGCTGGGGATAGGGAAACACCGGGGTTTCTTCCGACCAGTAACCGGCGGCTTGAATCCCGCTTTTTGCTGTCGGTTCCTCAATGGCTGTTCCGGCGAAGGAAACGTACAGGTCCGGGCCGCCTCCGGCCATGATCTCTGTTTGCAGAGCGGTCAGGGCCATTTCCCGGTCTGTACCCTCCAAAGGGAGGAATTCCAGCTTGATAGTATCCTCTTTCGGCCCTCCAAGCTCTTCAATCACTTTCTGAAAGCTTTTGGTCTTGGATCCATAACCGGATAAAGCGGATTTTCGGGTCCTATACATATGGAATGCACCCACGTCCGCTTCCATCAACACCCGCAGGGGCTTTGCTTCTTCGGAAGAAGCGCTGTTTTCCGGAACCGCTTTGGGCTGTTCTGTGTGGTTTGGCGAGGGCGTGTTTTCCTGCCACAGGCCGGGCAGGAAGATCAGCCCCAGCACGATGACGGCGGCAACAGCCGCGCCAATCAATTTTTCCGTCCACTTCACCGACTTTTTCATAAGGATCCTCCATTTCGGCTCCGGCTTTAAGAAGCGGTGAGAGTTTTTCAGATATTTGGGATCGATGTCCGTCAACGCGGTCAGCAGTTCCAGTTTGGATGCTTTCATACCAGCTCTACACCTTCCTTTTCCAGAAACTGTTTCAGTTTTTTCCGAATCCGCACCATGCGCATTCGGCAGACGTCTCCGCTCAGATGGACTTTCTCCGCCAGCGTGGTGTAAGGTTCCCCAAAATAATAGCGGCCCAGAAAGAGAAACCTGTCCTCCCGGCTCAGCCTGTCCAGAAAGCGTTCGAGCAGCCGGGTCAGCTCTCTGCCTTCCACCGCGCTTTCCACGGTCAGCGGGTCGGAGAGGATCTCGTCCAGCTCATCAAAGGGGTGGTCGTGGAAGTCTGCGCCCCTCTTTGCCGCAGACCGGACGCGGTAGCGGTTCATGGCAATATTGCGCACCACCGCGAACAGCCAGTTGGAAAGGGGCTCCGGCTTCTCAGGGGGGATCGAGTTCCATGCGACCAGCAGCGCGTCGTTGGCGCATTCGTCCGCCGCAAAGGAATCCCGCAGAATATTGTGGGCGATGCGGTACAACTGCGCCCAATATTTGTTCTCTGCCGCCGCCACAGCGTCCTGCGACCGGGCAAAAAACAGTTCGACGATCTTCCGGTCCGTCACGTCCAATCCCTCCTTCCCCTCATTTATTTTCTGTAAAGCGGGAGGAAAATGTAACCGTTTTTTTCAGCTTTCCGCAAGCAGCATCACAAGCCGGTCATAGGTCTGCGCTGCCAACTCATCTATTTCGACATCGGAAATGGGTTCCCTCGTTTCGCCGTTAAAGCGCAAAAGCTCCCAGGCGGCCCGGTCCAGCTCCCGGTCCAATTGAGAGGGGAAAAGGACCACCGTGATCTCGCCGGACTGCTCCTTTAGCTGCTCTATATACGTCTTGCTGGCTCCATCGAAAATCTGAGACAGATCTGTTTCCTTAATGGGAACTCCGCCAAGTTGAGAATAGAAGCGTTGGCAATCCCGAATTTCAATATGCTCTTCCGTCAGGTCATTATATACGGTCTCCTTTAAGATCCCTTTTCCGGAAACAATGTCGTCGGATAACAGAAGATCCAACAGGGAAAAGCTGCCCAATATATGTTCGGAATTCCTGTTGATCGCCGCGTATGTGGACACACGCGCGGTCACGCCGCCCTGCGTATTGTACAGAGGCCGTGTGACTTTTGCCCTGGGGGTAACAAGCGGATCAATCATCCCGCCGGCAGCGGGGGCCTCTCCGGCATCGGCAAGGAGATCCCGGGCCTCTCTCATATGTTTGGCAAGCTCTTCCTCGGAAAACAGAAGCTTTTCCTCTTCATAATCCGCCAGTTCACCCATGGAAAAGAAAAAGCAATAAAGCAGTGCACCGAATCGAGAGCGCACCTCCGGGTCTGTACATTCCGAAATTTCCTGCCAACTGTGAAGCTCTTCCGGCGCTTCCTGAAAAGAAGCCGCGGCCCAGGTATAGGTAAGGGGTAAAAGCATTTGCCCTTTTTCGCTTCTCCCCGCGGCCAAAACCGTTTGATTCAGCTCCGCGGCTTCAAAATACCGGCTCTGCTCCAACAGTTTGTCCATGGGATACAGCATATCACTTTTCATGGTCTTTTCCGGGAATGGGAAAATGCTGTCGCCCAGACCCAGATTGGTGACCAGGAACAGATCCGGGCCTCCGCCGCTCATGAGCTCCACCCGCAGGCTTTCCAGCTTTTCCGCACGGCCTTCTTCCTCCGGCAGGGTATCCCATTCATATTTTGGTACGGCTCCGCTTTCATCGGGTTCCAGGCACTCTGTAAGCTGACGAAAGGCGTCTGCTCTGGATTGATCTACGCAGACCCTGACCGGCCCATCCGCGTCCTTTTCCGGCAGCTCAGGCAGGGAAACGGGCATCTGCTCGACTGTTTTGGAAGAAACGGTATCCGGCGAGGAAGTACTATTCTCCGGAACCGCCTTGGGATGTTCTGAGACTGTGCTGTTTGGCAAGGGTATGTTTCCCTGCCAAAGCCCCGGCAGGAAGATCAGCCCCAGCACGATAACGGCGGCAGCAGCCGCGCCGATCAATTTTCTCGTCCATTTGATTGATTTTTTCATAATACGTCCTCCTGTCACCCTGGGACGCCCGCTGAGCAGCGGCGTCACATAGCGGATCAGTTTTGGGTCGATGTCAGATAATGCAACCAGAAGCTCTTCTCTTGCGTTCATTCCAGAATCCCTTCTTTTTGTAAAAATTGACGCAGCTTTTTCCGCAGCCGCAGCAGCCTCACCCGGCAGTTTTCCTGGGTCATGTCCAGAAGCTGAGCCAACTCAAAAATGGACTTTCCCGCAAAGTACCGGCCCAAAAACAACTGCTTGTCCCGCTTGGTCTGGCGCGATAAGAATCGGTCCAGCAGCCCTGCCAGTTCTCTGCGGTCCAGCTCCTTTTCCAGGGTCTCCTCATCCGGGAACGTGTCGGCGAGTTCGTCAAAGGCTTCACAGATCTGTCCGCCGCCACGCTTTTCCGCCAGCTTTTTTCGCAGCCGGTTCATGGAAATATTACGGGCAGTGGCGCAAAGCCAGGCAAACAGAGGGTCAGGGCGTGACGGGGGAATGGCGTTCCACGCGGCCAGAAGCGTGTCGTTCACGCACTCTTCCGCGTCCAAAAGGTCTTCCAGAATATTGCGCGACAGCATCAGCAGCCGTGCGCCGTACTTCTGCTTTACCTCTTTCACAGCGTCCTGCGACCGGGCAAAGAACAGCTCGACGATCTTCTGGTCCGTCATTCCCACACCCCCTCATTGCAGAAAGGCCCAAAGCGCAAGTCACGCTTCCAGGCTTCTTTTCATTTTACCCTCTTGCCTATATTCTGTAAATCCGGCAAAATTTGTTACATGTTTTTTGGGGAGATTTTTTTCTGGACTTTTGGAACAAAGACGCGGAGATAATGAGCGATATGTCAGATATCCCCTCAGCCGATAGGCTGACTGAGGGGTCTTGAACTACGCAAAAGCCTCAGCAAGAACCCCTCCACCGCCGTTCGGCGGTCCCCCTCCCCTTAGCAGGGGAGGGTGAGTACGCCCCGGTGGGGCGTTGCCACGAACTGACCGAGCCGAAGGCGAGACAAGGTCAAGGGCAGGCTCCCCTTATGGCAAGGGGAGGCGAGAAAGGGAAAGGGGAAAGTTCCATCCCCTCCGTCATGCTGACGCATGACACCTTTCTCCGCTTCGCGTCGGTCGGTGATGGGCGCGTTCCACCGGAACGCATCACCCCAAAGGGAGAGCCAAGAAGAGAAAAGGGCAAAGGACTCTAATGACTAACGACTAACAGCTAGAGGGCGAGATTCTTCGCATAGCAATGACAGAGAGAGGCTGAGAATGGGCAAAAGGAACCCTTCCGCCATGCTGTCGCATGGCCCTCCTCCCCTTAGCAGGGGAGGTTAAGGGCAGGCTTTCCTTATGGCAAAGGGGGGCTAAGAGCAAAGCCTTTCTAACAACTAACAACTAAAAGCTAACAACTAGAAGGCTTCTCCCCTTGACATTTCCCGTTTTCCGTGTTATATAATGAATTCATACAGCAAAAGACAATGACGGAGACAGGCGAGGCGCAGGAACGCTTCAGAGAGCCGGCGGCGCGGCAATGCCGCAATGGTGCGAGCCGGTGCAAGTAATGCGTGAAGAGGACCGTGATTTTGTGGTCCCTTTCCTCGATATCGCTCCCAAGTCGCAAACTGAACGGACCCAGGTCTCAGTAGGAGAAGCCGGCGCCCCGCCGTTACCGGGGCGGCATTCAGAGGACGTGTGATCACGTGTCCCGAGCGATGGACCGAAATGGGTGGTACAGCAAAGCTGAGCTTTGTCCCGTGACGAGGGACAGGGCTTTTTCTTTTGTCCGATTTCGGCAATATCAGGAAAGGCGGTAACAGCAATGAGCAAGTACAAAGAGGTCTCCGCAAATCTGAATTTTGTGGAGAGAGAAAAGAAAACAGAGCAGTTCTGGCGGGATAACCGCATTTTCGAAAAGAGCATGGAGCAGCGGAAAGACGACCCTGTCTACACGTTCTATGACGGTCCGCCTACCGCCAACGGCAGGCCCCATATCGGTCATTTGCAGACAAGAGCCTTTAAGGACCTGTTCCCCCGCTTCCAGACCATGAAGGGGAATCTTGTTCCCAGAAAGGCCGGATGGGACACCCATGGCCTGCCTGTGGAGCTGGGCGTTGAAAAGCTTTTGGGGATCAACGGCAAGG
>CAZNZS010000030.1:4397-24243 GCA_964577585.1 uncultured Acutalibacter sp. | reverse complement strand
CTGTGGTATCGTGTGCCACAGAAAGAGAGGTGAGCGAAGTGGCGCAGGTTCAAGTTATTGCCCCGTATGTCCCACAGAGCGATAAGTTATCTGTGGCAGCCTACTGCCGGGTTTCCAGTAACTCAGAGGATCAACTTAATTCCTACCGGGCGCAGGTGGGTTATTACACACGGCTCATCTCGGAGAACCCAGACTGGCAGCTTGCCGATATCTATGCAGATGAGGGCATCACAGGCACCAGCATGGAGAAGCGGGACGAATTCAACCGTATGATCGCTGACTGCCGTGCTGGCAGCATTGACCGAATCCTTGTCAAGTCTGTGTCCCGCTTTGCCAGAAACACCACAGAGCTGATGGAGACCACCCGTGAGCTTCAGGAGCTTGGGGTGGTCGTTATTTTTGAGGAACAGGAAATCGACACCTCACAAATGCACAGTGAGATGCAGCTTGCTCTCCACGCTATGGCGGCGCAGGAAGAAAGCCGTTCTATTTCTGAAAATATGAAATGGAGCTATCAGAAGCGTATGGAGAGCGGAACGTTCATCGGTTGTTCTGCTCCCTATGGCTACCGACTGTTAAAAGGCACACTGATAATCATACCTGAAGAAGAAAAAATCCTGTTGCTGATTTTTGAGCTTTACCTCTCCGGCATGGGACAGAGAAGTATCACTAAATTCCTGAATAATAACCATATCCCATATCGCAAGGGAAAGCCATGGACGAGGTCAGGCA
Source organism: uncultured Acutalibacter sp. (assembly GCA_964577585.1). Classification (GTDB taxonomy): domain Bacteria; phylum Bacillota; class Clostridia; order Oscillospirales; family Acutalibacteraceae; genus Acutalibacter. Next base: position 23,511 of record CAZNZS010000030.1, on the reverse strand, counting down.
TCCGCTACATTATTTATAATGAACGATACAGTGGGGACAGCCTGCTCCAGAAAAAATACACAGTTGACTCTTTAAGCCATAAACGAAAGCAGAACCGTGGCGAAGTTCCTCAATACTATGTAGAGAATAGCCACCCAGCAATCCTAAACCGCCCCACCTATCAAAATGTGCGTCAATATTCTTCTAGGTGGAAGAAGCCGGAGATTACACCGCATCTTCTTGTTCACAGAATCCAGTGTCCTGACTGCGGCAATCATTTTCGTGAGATACATTCAAACGGAAAATCCTATTGGATATGCCCAAACAGAGCCAACGGAACACATGATTGCCATTTGTACCGATTTTTAGAAGAATCTATCAAATCCGCATTTTTGAATCTGGCTGGGAAGCTCTATACCTATCAGGAAGAACTGCTTGATCCGCCCCTTAAGCTGTTGCGAGAAATTGCAGCCAACGGTCAAGGCGAAGACAGAAAGCTCATGGAATTGAATGAACAGATTGCGGTCCTGAACGATAAATCCGCTTCTCTGCAGAAGCTAAACAGTAAGGGTTTTATTGACGCCGAAGAATACCACCGCCAGAATGAGATTCTTGCAACCCAGCGCCGAAAACTGTCTCAGGAGCGGAAGAAAAAGCTTCAGGGTAACCGTGCTTCGGAAATGCTGGAAGCCATAGAACAACTCCAGAGCCAATTGGATAGTAGGCAGGAGATCCCTACCGCGTTTTCCATAGAACTCTTTGACAGCATTGTAGAAAAAATTATTCCTATGGATAAGCATAGCTTGAAATTCAAACTACTTTGCGGTTTGGAGTTTACGGAGGTGGCCTCATGAAGAACAGGTACATTCCTTTTGGGTATCAAATCAAGGACGGTGAGATTTCGACTCACCCCGCAGAAGCTGAGATAGTCAAGGAGATTTTCAGTCGCTATGCTGCTGGAGAAACACTGAAGTCTATCGCAGAGGCTCTTACTGCCCAGAGAATCAAATACCTGCCCGAAAAATACACATGGGACAAAGCCCGTGTCAAGCGTGTTCTTGATAACACAATCTACCTCGGAGAAAAAGGCCACCCCTCTGTCATTTCAGCAGACCTGTTTGAATCCGTTCAGCAGAAAAAAGACAAGTTCCGCACTAAGCCTGTTGAAATCGACAGCACAATCAAGCTGCTGAAAACTTTCGTGGTCTGCGCAGAGTGTGGTCATTTTCTGTCACGCCGTGTGGACAAAAGACAAAAAACGCCCGTAGCGTGGAAGTGCCCACGCTGTGGTCTTTCAATTAGATTCAGCGATGAGGACTTGAAAGCCAGAGTCCTCGCTATCCTTAACAGACTGATATCAACGCCTTCCCTTGTAGAAGTCGAGGAGAGCGATACACCCATTGATTCTCTGGAAGCCCGGCGCTCCGAGCAGGAATTGCATCGGATGATGGACGCTGGGACATTCTCTGAGGACGATACCCTTAATCTGGTCTTACGATGTGCGGCGAAAACCTATGAATCCATTACGAGCGCCCGACACATCTCGGACAGGCTGACAGCGACTCTGCGTCATGCAGAGCCGCTGTCGTCTTTAGATGAGAAGCTGTTTTTGCAAACGGTGGATAATATTCTCATAGACCGTTCTGGAGCAATCAGCCTGAAGCTCCAGAACGGCAAAATCATTTCAGAAGAAGGTGACAACGATGACAGAACAGCTGCCTCGCCCAATAGTGACTGTGATCCCTGCCACAAAACAGCAGGAACAGAATCATTTTCGTGGCAGGAACCTCCGAGTAGCCGCCTATTGCCGGGTATCATCAAAAAAGGACGAACAGGAACACAGCTTTGAGGTTCAGAAAGCCTATTATACGTCGAAAATCACTAAGAACCCTGAGTGGAAAATGGCGGGGATCTATGCCGATGAGGGTATCACCGGCACTAGTATGAAAAAGCGAGATGACTTCAAACGTATGCTCCGGGCTTGCCGAGAGGGCAGGATCGACCTCATTCTAGTGAAATCTGTTGCCCGTTTTGGCAGAAACACTGTGGACGTGATGAAAACCGTGCGATCTCTCCAAGAGCGTGGTATCGGTGTGATTTTTGAAAAAGAGGGGCTGGACACCCGCAATATGAATTCAGAACTCATGCTAGCGTTTCACTCAGCCTTCAGCCAGTCTGAGTCAGAGTCGATCCGGGAAAACGTCAGCTGGGGGTATCGGAAATCTTTTGAGAGCGGCAAGGTACATATTAGCAGCAATATGTTTGGTTTCGACCGGCTGGAAGATGGTACTGTCGCTATCAACGATAATCAGGCTGAAGCCGTAAGGCTTATGTTTGACCTGTATCTCGGCGGATCAAGTCTGGCTGCCATCAAGAAAGAACTGGAGCTCAGAGGAATCAGAACCGCGCTTGGGAATGAGAAATGGAACACTAAAAATATTCTGCTGATTTTACAGAACGAAAAGTACAAAGGCGACGCTCTGCTCCAGAAAACCTATCGCCCCACGCTGTTCTCTAAGAGAGTAGCCAACAATGGCGCTCTTCCGAAATATTATGTCAGTGATTGCCTCCCTCAAATCGTCATCCCGGAGATTTTTGACCGGGTACAGGCAGAGATCAGCCGCCGGCAGGCAAAAAGCCCAACTTCAGACAAAGGGCTGAACCCCTACCGTGGAAAATTCAGTGGGAAATACGCCCTTTCAAGCCTGCTGTTCTGCGGCAACTGCGGTGCGCCATACCGCAGGGTGACATGGAACATTCACGGTAAGAAAAAGATCGTCTGGCGCTGCGCAAGCCGCCTGGACCATGGCAAAGCGATTTGCAAGGATTCCCCCAGCCTAGAAGAAACCGCCCTGTACAACGCAATTATGAAGGCGATTCGAGAAGCTTTCATTGACTCGGATATGGCGCTGGAAGTTACAGAACAAAGCCTCAAGCGTGTGGTTTGCTCTGATATAAACGATGATGAAACTGCCATTTATACTCGGCTGCGGGAACTGAAAGAGCAGAAGGCTGCCTTGGTACAGAAATGCCTGGACGAGGGGGACGATGGCAGGTACGACTTACAATTCACAAATATCATCCACGAAACCGAAGCTCTGAACCAGCGTCTGGCCGGAATCAGGGAAGCTGCGCAAAATAAAAAGCTCTCTGATTCCCGGATGGAAGAAATCAGGGAGCTTTTGGAGCGGTTCAAACAGACAGATATGGAGTTTGATAATGCCCTTGTTTACCGCATCGTGCGAGAGATACGGGTACAGACCGATGGGCAGTTGGAGATTGTTTGGCAGGATGGAACAGTGAAAAGAGTCGACTAAACAAAAGCAGGGAGCATTATCATATCAACTCGACATGTCAACCTTAGAATAAGAAGAAATGTCGTTGTTGATTTTAAATTCTATATCTTCTTCACGCAGTGACAAATAGTATAGCCTTCCATAAAAAACACAGTTGCTTTGAGCATTTTGCCTCTCACTTGAATTATAGGCATCCAACTTGTCAAGGTAATAGACATAAATTCTTTTGTAATCCAAAACTGGTATTTCAGGGTGCTCCTCTATGATTCTCTTGCAATCGGTATACGAAAACGCTTGAGCAAAATAACCATATTCGTTTCCTTGTACACTGTCTTTCAGTAAATTCATTTTTAGTTCGAATTCCCACATGTCCTTTTCAAAAGAATAAGAGCAACCCTCAAGTTGTGGGAAATCGTCTTCATCATAATATTTGCAAGGAAAAACAAATTCTTTTTGAATTGCATTATCCTCGTAAAGAGTAATGACTAGGCTGGTTTGAGGCGGTATGTCGTAATCACTTTTTTCCTCTTTCTCGGTTAAAGCAAATAGTGGAATTTGTGGAAGTACTATGCTCGTATTGGGTTGAATATTATCGTACATTCTGGAAATACATTTATAAGTTCCAAGTCCGTGATAATGGTAGTTTAATTCATAGTCTTCTATTGAAGAAGCGCCGGAAAAAGAAAAATGTTCAAAGGAAAGTTCAATAATGACATTTTTGGCGGTTGTATTTCCTGAATTTGTAATGCGTACGCCCCAACTCAGAGGTTGACAAGCTAAGAAGCAAAAGCAGCCATCTTCATCAAATGTAAAGGGTAACACCCTTTGCCTTTTTTCTTTTTCTGATGTCGAGGGCAACATATAATATGGATCTTGCGCCCCCCAATCTTCTTTGTGACCGTCTACAATAGAGATTTCTAAATTAGATTTCTTCTCGTTCTGTTTGTTTATTGCGCAGGTGCCTAAGATAGCTAACACAGCGATCACTATGCTCAAAAAAGAAACGATGTTTTGAATTGAGCCTAATTTCACGTTTGCCCCATTAATTCCATGATAGGCAATCAAAAAAAGATTGGACTTGGTTTTATCGGAATTAATGGCTATAACTATGCACATCCCTGCTATTAAGGCGACGAACACGATTGCTAATATAAGAATTACATCATTTGCATTTGCTATTCCTCGCATGATATATTACTCCTTCTTCCTTCTTCGTTGTTTCTAAACAGAATCAAACCTGATTTTTGAGAACAACACAAAAGCTAACCTCATTGCAATTCTGTACTTGTATAGAGCTTTGATTTTCCCAAAAATAGTATGGCGCTTTCTACATAACTTCCTTACATTACCCTATATTTTATCTCTTCGCCTCAGAAAGTCAAGTTGGGCGTGAAAAAAGTGAAAACTAGCAGTAATTCGAACCGTGTTGGTTCGGACGGCTGCAATTTTCTGGGCGCCATAGATCTGGTGGCTCTCATCGTAGATTGTTTGGATCTTTTCACGCAGTTTCTCACGCCGATGCTCGTACCAGGTATGACCGTGCTTGCCACGGAAGATGTAGTTGTAAAATGTGCCACGGGAAACATCTAACACCTCGCCAATGAGATGGACACTGTATTGTTCATGGAGTCCCTCCCAAATTGCTAACTGCAATATTAAATGGTTTGCGTGGGAACTGCATTACGCAACATCCCGATTACCGCTACATATTCATTATTCATCTCTCACGTTCCCATACAAAGTAAAACTGTTGCGGCGCGAGGAACGCAGGATTATCCACCTTCGATTCTGTTTTCTCAGTATTTGAAAAAAGGCCTCATCTTTTACCGTCGACTACGACTCTACGTTTTCCATAAGGTCATCTTTCGGGAGACTTCTACGGCAGGATTTTGAGATGGGGATTCCCTTAGTTGAAACGAAAATCGCCAGGAGGATGTAAAGACATACTGCGAATGGTTCTCAGGTATTTTACCCGTCGTTAGCAACGGCGGTCCAAGCCAATGTCCGGGGGATCCAAAAACTTGCGAACCAGGCCTTCAATTTTCTATCCCAACAGGAAGGATTTCCTCCTTGCGTGCGTTTTTTTAAAAAAAACGCACGCAAGGAGTTGACTTTCCGCGCAAGACGTGGTAATATCAGGAAAAAGGTGAATACATGGGGGTGCCTGTCGTGTTAAAATTCCTCAAAGATCGAAAAGACGAATATGACGTTAACTTCTTTGTTGGTGAACTGTTTAATGCCTCAAAATATTTGGGAATATTAGAGGGCAAGATTGCCAGCTACCAGTTCGATGGTATTCTAATCCCTTTGTTCAATACAAGGGACGCCATATCTACCATGTACATTGAGGGAACGCAGACCACCATTAGCGATATCTTTGAGGAAAAGATCAGCACACAACCCACAAAAGATAAAGTTGCCATTGAAGCGAACAATCACACCAAGGCTGTTATTTATGGTTCTGAATACTTGCGAACCAATCCCTTCTCGCATACTCTAATTCAGAGGTTACACCAAATCACTTTGGATGGAATTGTGCCGGACCGCAGAAAAAATTGCTTAGGACGATACAAGACGGAAGATAACAGCATCAAAAATAGCCTTGGTTCGACAGTATTTTCTCCTCCTCCATATACAGAGACCAAACGGTATATGGATGAACTTATTGCGTTTATGAATGACACAAATGATGAAATAAATCCCCTCATCAAGGCGGCTATTATGCATGCTCAGTTTGAATCTATCCATCCCTTCTATGATGGGAATGGCCGGGTTGGGCGTTTGCTTATCGCACTATATCTATATAAGGTCAAAGTGATAAATTTTCCCTTCTTTTATGTGAGTGAGGCTATCAGCCAAGATAAGCGGGTCTATTATAATATGCTGACCGAGTCTCGAAAAAGCGATTATAACGCATGGATCAAATTTTTCCTAAAAAAATGTGCGATTCAGGCTCGTAGCCACATCAGCTACATTGACTCACTTAATGAATTATATCAGAGAACAAAAAAGACCTTGCAGGTCGTTCTCAATAGCCCCAAATTCGACCAGATCGCAGAGTGCCTATTTACACAGCCCATCCTTACTTCTACATATCTTGCAGAACGGCTGAATGTGAGTCTTGGGCAAGCCAGGCGGTATCTTGATACATTGGAGAAAGCCCACATACTGCAGAGAAATGACTGGAAGCGCAACACCCGATATTATTTTGGAGACCTTCTTGACTTGGCACGTTAATGCTTGTTTTGCACTTACCCAATCAAAAATGAAAGGCAAAAGAGAAGGACACCATGTTGCTACGGTGTCCCCTCAGGCCGGCAAAAGCACGTCAGACGTTACTTCAGTCGGAGTTGCATCTACTATTGTAACAGGTCTTGTGGCGGCGTGCAAGGGGGAGTTCAAATTTTTAACCTCCAATTACTGGTCTTTGTCGGCGGAAAGTAAACTGAGCTTTTGCCTGTTCATTTATATTTTAACACAAATGAAAGGAGGAATCAAAATGATTCCTAACGAAAAGCTTTACAAAGATCATGAGCATCCTGCTCATTCCGGCCATCCTGACCACCCGGGCCATCCTGACCACCCGGGCCATCCTGACCATCCGGACCACCCTGGTCATCCTGATCATCCCGGCAAACCTAATCACCCTGACCATCCCGGTCACCCAGAGAAGCCTGACATACCCATTACCGTTATTGTCAACGCTGCGGACAAACTCCTGCCAGTAGGCACCAAACAGTTGTCTTATGAAGAAGTGGTCAGGTTGGCTTATGGAAGCTATGAGAATAATGACAGCGTTATCTATACGGTGGTTTATTCCAACGGGCCAGAGCAAAATCGGAAGGGTAAGTTGGTCAAGGGACAATCTGCTTGGGTTCAGGAAGGGATGATTTTTAATGTCAGCCGCAGTGATAAATCGTAATCCCGACTTGAAGCGCCTTCAAGACGAAGGCTATGAACTGGAAGTCCGTGAAGGCTGCGCTATCATCCGGAATGTCCCATATTTGGACAGTAACCGCACTGTCCAACGCGGTGTTCTTGTCTCAAGGTTGAACATGGCTGGGAATAGAGTAACCTATGATGGAGATCACACCGCCTTTTTTCAAGGGACCATCCCTCACCGCTCAGCGGGAGAGCCGTTAGAAGCAATAGTCAATAGTATGTGCAGTGCTGCCTATGCTAATATCCCTGTTAATATGATGCTTTCCAATAAGCCTGCTGGCGGATACAAAGACTATTATCACAAGTTCACCCGCTATATCGAAATCCTTTCTGCTGAAGCGCAAGCTGTGGATCCTACAGCAACTGCAGCTACATTTCGCAGGATTGTGACTGACGAAACCGTTGGTGTCTTTTGCTATGAAGACACCAACGCTTCCCGTGCGGGAATCATGGATGTAGCCGACAAATTTAAGGATCTACATGTAGGAATCATTGGAGTAGGGGGAACTGGGTCGTACATTCTTGACCAAATAGCAAAACTTCCGGTTGCCGAGATCCATCTTTTTGATGGGGACAGATTTCAACAGCATAATGCCTTTCGGGCACCGGGGGCCCCAGTCAAAGATATCCTGGAGGTTCAACCATACAAATGCGACTACTTTAGGGACCTTTATCAGAATATGCATCGTCACGTCATATCACATCCGCATTTTTTGGATGAGCGCAATGTGTCATTGTTAGAAGGGATGAACTTCATCTTTATTTCCATGGATGCAGGACCAGCAAAAAAAGTCATTATTGACTATCTCTGTGCACAGCACATTGATTTTATTGATACCGGCATAGATGTTCAGAGGACACCTAATGGCCTTTTGGGGACCGTTCGGGCTACGCTATGCGTGGAAGGTAAGCGGGAAGAAATCGACCAGCATGTGTCTTTTGCTCCGGCGGAACAGGGACTTTATCAGAGCAATATTCAAACCGCTGACTTGAACGCTTTCTGTGGCTTGCTGGCCATAATATGCTGGAAACAGCATATTGATTTTTATGCAGGTAATGGCGTTTCTAACTTAGTGTATAACACATTTGATGGAGAAATCATATGAAACAACATGATTTTACTCCTCGATTTGTATCGAGAGTTCCTGCCACGTTAGAGCCAGGCATCCTATATATTTGCTTAGAGTGCAACGTGGTAATCCATTCCTGCCCTTGCGGTTGCGGAGAGAAAGTGATTTTGCCACTTGCACCGGACCAGTGGCATCTTACCTACGATGGAGAAGGGGTCACTCTTTCTCCGTCCATTGGAAATTTCCAGTTTCCCTGTCGGTCTCATTATTTCATTCGGAATAGTCAGGTAATCTGGGTTCCGGAAGATTATGGTCCCAGTCGCAAGCCACTCAAAAAGAAGAAGCGGCATTTCTGGCAGTTCTGGATAGGTCACTGTTAATACGAGTTTACCAAGTTAGAAGATTGCCCCGAGTGGAATATCCACTCGGGGTGCTTTCGGGAAAAATGCGAAAAAATATTGGTTAATCCAACAGAAAGGAAATAATTCAGAAATAGATAATGGCATTACACAAACTGTTACAATTTCCAGAAATTTTGTTTCTCTGTATGGGTAGTTCTTCAGGGAATCAGCAGCCATTTCAGCGGAGTACGCCGCCGCATATTAGCAGATAACAGGAGGATCATTGTGGGTTCAGTGAGATGAAAAGAAACATATCGAGAATTGTTTGTATACTAATCAATCTAATCAGCAACAAGATATCAACAGACAGATTTCTGTAGTAAATTGAGCAAAAACGGCAGGAGTCCTCTCATTTGAGATGGCTCCTGCTATTTTTGTCACTAGGAGGTGATGGGAAAGATGGATTTTGAAATGCAGGTCGAGATTCCAATCGCTCTCTATAATCTTTTTTCAGAGCAAGCGGAAGCTCACAACTGTACGGTAGAGAACATCGTCATCGAGACGGTGCAGAAATTCTTAGAAAAGGAGAGCTGAAATGCCCGAAGGAATCACGAAGAAAATCACAGTCAGTGTGGATGCTGAACTTCATGCTGAGATCAAGGCGTATTTGGAAGCTCATGAAATGACAATGGGTGAGTTTATCGCTTTGGCCGCAGAGGACGAACTGCATCCTAAATTCAAAGGAAGTGAGGAAAAGTCTATGGAGAACATGAGAACCCTGGCATTCCAAGTGAAAACTAGCAGCAATTCGAACCGTGTTGGTTCGGACAGCTGCTAGTTTTCTACTATTTATGCGGTTTGTAGGCTTTCCTTATCATAGACATCAGAACTCAAATAGGCGAGTATGGGAAATGAAACCGGAGAAAAGTGTCATATTCGAACCGTGCTTGTCTGAAAGCCAAGTAGAATCAATCGGCATAAATGCTGAAATACTGTTGTTCCATTTGGTCCGGTGTCTTGTATTGCAGTATGGCGTGGGGTCTTTGCGTGTTGTAAAATTGTATATAGTTGTCAACAGCCGCTCGGAAATCCCTTTCCGAGCGGTATTTTGTACGATAGAGTTCTTCTTTCTTAATAGAGGCGAAGAAAGACTCCATTACGGAATTGTCATAGGGAATATGTGCTCTGGAAAAAGATTGTTTTACCTCATGAGCGGCCAAGCATTCCCGAAAAGTCTTTGATTTGTAATTCGTGCCTCTGTCCGTATGGAAGATCAAACCGGGATTTGGCTTTCTCGTTTCATGAGCAAGTTGAAAGGTGGATCGCACTAGCTGTGTACTGTTCTTCCTGCCTATTTTGTACCCCACCACCCGGCGAGCGAACAAGTCGATGATCACGCAAATATAGTATTGATTGTTCTGCCAGAGGAAATATGTAACGTCGCTGACCCAGATCTGATTCGGCCTGTCAGCATGAAATTGCTGATTCAGATGGTTTTTGAAGGAACGCTTCTCCTTGTCATACCAATCCTTTGATTCCTGCCGAATACTAAACAGCCCCATATCCCGCATTAAGTCGCGGACTACCTTTACACTGACTTTATCCCCTCTGGATTTGAGAACGGCTGCAATTTTCTGGGCGCCATAGATTTGGTGGCTCTCATCGTAGATTGTTTGGATCTTTTCACGCAGTTTCTCACGCCGAAGCTCGTACCAGGTATGACCGTGCTTGCCACGGAAGATATAGTTATAAAATGTACCGCGGGGAACATTTAGTGCCTCGCAAATGAGATGGACGCTATATTGCTCATGGAGATGCTCTAAAATTGGAAGTTTCTCACTTAAAGGGGCATCTGGGTGGCAATGGGACTCTCGCATGATTTTAATGATGGTTTCAAGCCGCTCGACTTTTCGTTCTAATGTATGGTAGTCACGAAGACTTATAGGGTTCTGTTCTTTAGCATGTTCTCTGTATACCTTGAGCCAGCCGTAGAAGGTACTGCGGGGAATCAGGTTTTCCCTGAGGAGCACTGCAACCGGCGTGCCGGATAAGTACTGACGGATCAAAGCCTCTTTTTGTTCTGTGGTGTACTTTTTGTTCATGATGTTGCCCTCCTTTTGATTAGAGTATAGCATAATTCGGGTTTGACTAGAGAAATTCTCCAGGCGCGTAAAATCATTAATGATATACGAAATACGAAAAGCATTCCTTCAGATATTGAACCAGTTTGTAAAGTGTGGTAAAATTACAGAAAATGTAACGAAAGAATTAAAAAACACAGTTCGACGCTATACAAATCCTTTTAAAGGAGATAGAGATGGCAGAAAAAGTTATTCGCGGAGAATTCGAATATAATGAAAAGTTATATCCTTTTGTCATTGAAAATGGCTTTTTGACGGTTATTCAGACGGCATTTCACTACTCTGAAGATTTTGAAGGTAAAGAAGAGTTAGGAACATTGGTGGGCGTTACCGATACTAACAAGTACATTTTATTGCTTGATTGTGAGATATGGAATCCGTATCTTCTCATGTTGAACGGAAAAATAATAATAACATTGCATGGGTATGTGCTTCAAAATGAAAGAGATGATCGGTATGATAGAATCAATTTCTACTCTCCTGCTTTGAATACTTTCTATTCACCCAAAAAAGCATGGATTCCCAAAATTAACAATCGGCAAAACCTAGAAGGGCTGGCAATGAAGTCACGCAATGATAGCATCCAGCAAGCCACCGTAAATGTTTTTGAAGAAAACATTCGATGTACATTAGACTTTGATTGGAACATGTCTTTGCACCCGGAAAAGAGTGATGCCTTTTCTGTCAAAACGTTCTTCTCAATGACATTTCCAGAGCAGAAGACATCTGCAGATTTAGGGAAGTACTATCTTTATCTGCGAGACTTTCTTGCCTTTGCAAATTTTAGAAACGAAATTCCATTTGACAAAATAACTTTATGGCGTATCAATAAGGAAGGCAAGTTCTATAAGAGCGCTGAAGCGGCGATTTTTCAAAAAGATAATATTGTTTATGATTCAGAGGTTAGGAATACTATTACTTACGATGACCTTGGTCCAAATTCATTCTCCGCACTTTTCAAAGAGATAGCAGAGCAAAGAAATTTGAATACATACAACCCACATTTTATCCCCTCTGACAAAGCAGATAGCAGTGTATTCGATCGTGCCAAGTGGCTTGTCACTGCAATAAGTTTTGAAGGCGAGTTTGATAAACGATATAAGAATGTTAAAGCAGAACAAACCGAGCAATTCTATGAAGCTAAACAGGCGCTTCTGTCAGTTGTAGATCAGGAGGTTGAGAAATCTGGAGTTAGCATTAACAACCGCAAAAACAAGTATTTCAAAGCTTTCCGGCACTTGATTGAAAACTATGATACTACTATTAAGGAGAAATTTGAATTCTGCGAGACTCATTTTGCAACAGAAATAGAAAGCATTAAGACAAAACTCTGCAAACGCACAGGCGTTCCACTGGGCATGGATTTCGCAGAAAACTATTCAGTGGAGCGCAATCGTGCTGCACATGGGATAATCGATCCCATCGAATCAGAAGACATTGTCACATTCTCTCTCCTTCGATGCTTTATCTATCTGCTGGTTATGGAAAGAGCCTCCGTTTCAACTTCAGAGATGAAGAAAATAATGATGAAGCTGTTTTTCTGAGAAGCGGCAATAATATCTTACACAAGTTACTTAGATGGGAAAACCTTTATTTATATATAAATTTGTTGACTTGTTTTTGTACTATGTCGTTTAGAGTAAGCAGCTATTTGAAATAGGCAGATGGAGAAATGAAAATGGAAATAATGTACATAAACAGCGTTTCGGATTATCTCGATAAGCTTGACGAGCTCGGTTCGGAATATGTTAATAATTTTTTCACGAACAATCCGGTGAATGGTACTTTTCTTTTTCGTGGCATGGAAGATCAGAAGTATAAACTGCTGCCAAGTGTTTTTAGGACACATGAAGATTGCTGCGAAGGTAAAGTGATTACGAACAAAAATTATCTGGAATTCGTTACTGAGAAGAACATTCTCAAAAAATTTATTCAGGATGCTTCCGCATATGTTTCCCAAATGGATCCTTGCGATTATGTGCGATGGGCAGAATTGGCGCAGCATTACGGTGTTCCCACAAGATTTCTCGATTGGACGGAAAATCCTTTAGTGGCGCTTTACTTTGCGTGTGAAAGCAACAAAGATTGCGATGGTGTTGTATGGTTGCTGCACAAGGCGAACTACTGGAACTATGAAAAACATCATGATAATGCCCTAAAAGATGATCTCCGCCATAGAACAATACAAGATTTTATACAGGATTTATTGGACATCTCAAAAGAAGATGAGAACTGCTCAAAATTGTGTAGCTTACCTCTCGTATATACGCCGTATTACACTAATCCGAGAATGTCTGCACAAGCGAGTTGGTTTATGGTGTGGGGCACACGAAAAGAAGCGTTTGAGGATCAAATAGAGAACGATTGTTTTATGCAGTATAATCCTCCAATTCACGGAGAACGAACCGATGGGGTCAAGCAAGTAAAGAAATTCGCATATCGACTCTTAATTCACTCATCAGATAAGCAAGTCATTATGCGTCAACTGGATCACATTGGGATCCATGCAAAGTCACTTTTCCCTGGTCTGGATGGGATAGGAAGACACATTGAGCGAATGTATCGCTTTGATTATAACGAGGCACTTGATAATGTTTAGTCAACGAAAGAGTGTCTTCTTTATCATTATGGTGAAAAATGTGGTACTTCTCCCTACGAGTCATCAAAAACAATATGCGAAAGGCGACAGATGCTATGGATACCGAGAAATTAGTTTTCATCGATGGCGCTAATTGGCGCTGTCCTGATAGTTTCCGCAATCTGCCAGAGCAAGAACTGGCTGCCGTACGACACTTTGTTGAAAACACCCGCCATTTGAAGGAGCTCCAACAGCTCTTTCTGATTTTCAAATTCAATATTGAACAGCTGCGGGACCACTACACCCTGATGCATAGTGGAGATTTGCTGTGTGGCGAACAAAAAGCAAGCAGCGAAGAGGATTTTATCGCTGTTAACGCTTATGTTACAAATCTTTTGAGTGCCGGTCACACACTGGTAGAATCAATGGAAGCGTATGTAAAAGAAAATGAAGAGATAGATAAATCAGTTAAAAATGCTTTTTTTGATTACGAACATGGTATATATGATACTTCCTTTGCATACCGATTGCTGATCCGTCTGCGGGATTTTACTCAGCACGGGCACCTTGCCGTATCAAAAACCGATAACATATACTCCTTTGATCTGAAGCAAATTTCAGAAAAGCCACACTTTACTCATAACAAGAAACTGGGAGACGAAATTAAACAACATGTCGCAGAAATAATTGATCTCTATAAAGACACTCCGACCATTTCTCTGACTCAGGCAGTTGCGGAGTATGTTTCAAAGTTGCTTTTGATATACCAGCAATTTTGGAAAACAGCAACTGCTGAATTTCAAAGCGCATGTTTGGCATTTGATAATATTGCTCATTCACACCCAGAAAATTTCACGACATGTGAAGATGGGAAATTTGATTTGTTTTTTTATGAAAAAAGTGATGCTGGATCGCAAGCTATGTGGCTTTCCGGTGACTTTCTCTCTGTTTTTGAAGAGCTTTCTCAAGAGGCCAAAACGTATGCAGATTACTATTTCAATGCGTACCAAGAATTGATGGAAGGGACCATACTAGTAAAGCTTGATGAGCAAAAGCGCATGTCGATCGACATGATTACTTTCCCATAGACAGCTCAAATAAATCCGACAAAAATAGCAGGAACTCTCTCGTTTGAGAAGGCTCCTGCTATTTTTGTTCAAAGGAGATGATAATAAGATAGATTTAGAAATGCAAGAGGAAAGTCAGATGACGCTCTATAATCTTTTCACAGAGAGACAAAAATTTGTAACTACACTGTGGAAATGATTAACCATGCAAAAACCAAAAAAATTCTCAGGAGAAAGGAATGAGTGAATTCACAAGCTGAACTACGACATCTTTTTTGTATCACATAGTTTTGCAAATCCTAAAATCCGCATGAATACAAGACTTTTTATCTAAAGGAGGCAGGAAATATCTTTTTTGTAGCAGAACCACACGTCGCCGCAAACGCTTTTGAGTTTGCGGCGATTTTTTACAAAAATCACCGCGTCACTTTACGCGTTGCGGCTCCTCTCCGTGAAAGATCACGCTCCCATCGGCTAACGGCTTATAAATGCGCCGTCTTAACGCCGATTTGGTCGCTACCAATCTTTCACGGCAAGGACATCTTTTTTATATCACACAGTTCTGCAAAGTCTAAAATCCGCATGGGCACTGGATAATTTTTTCAAAAGAGAGCGAAAATATCTTTTTTATAGCAGACCACATAAAACAAAGGAAGGCCAAAAAGGTCTTCCTTTGTTTTATCATGAAGAATTGACAGGGCTCGAACCTGTGACTTTTCAATAGGATTGTTTCCCGCAGGGAAACTTGAGAAAAGCTATCCGCAGGAAAGCTTTTCTGTCCTGCTTGTCCCCACCACGTCGCCGCAAACGCTTTTGAGTTTGCGGCGATTTTTTACAAAAATCACCGCGTCACTTTACGCGTTGCGGCCTCTCGCCTGTCGGCTCGGTCGGGTCAGAACGCTGTCCACTGGACAGCTTCCCCCTCTCCGTGAAAGGGTGCTACGCCCCAGTGGGGCGCGTCCAGCACTGGCCAAAGCGGAGCGAAGACCACGCTCCCCATCGGCTAAATCCTTGTAAGCGGTGAGCGCGTCCCGGTGGGACGCTGGTGCGAACTGGCCGAACTGACAAGTGAGAAAGATTTTTAACGCCGATTTGGTCGCTACCAACCTTTCACGGGCAAAGGACATCTTTTTTATGGTGGCTATACAGCCACCGGAGGGAATTCAAACACACAGAATGCCACACAAAACTGCTGGCCCTTATTCTCTCTGTCAGCTTTCCTCTTCAACTCTGACGAGCAAGGGAAATCTTTCTAACAATTAACAGCCAGCAACTAAAGAGTGCTTCCATATTTTTTCAAACAGCTACAAAAACAGCGGATTTTGAGATATGATAATCGTATCCTTTCTTATGCCGGAAAACAAAGGATGCATAACTTTTTTTCAAAAGGCGCGGCACTTCTTTTCGCTGCCTGCCGTCTAAGGAATGAACGCGCGTTAAAGGAGATGGTACTGTGAAAACCATTGAAGGGCTGGTGCGGCAATCGTCAGCCGGAGACAAGGAAGCCTTCATTGAGCTGATGGAGCGCTGTAAGCTTTCCCTGCTGGGAATCGCCCGCTCCATTCTGAAAAATGAGGACGACGTGGCGGACGCTATGCAGGAAACGGTGCTCAATGCCTTCGAAAGGCTCACCCAGCTCCGAAAGCCTTCCTATTTCAAAACCTGGCTCACCCGCATTCTGATCAACAACTGCTATGACCTTTTGCGGCAGAAGCGGACAGAACCTCTGGATGGCGTATCGGAGCAGGGAGAGGAATACGACCTGGACACCGCGTTGGACGTTCATTCCGTTCTGGAAAAGGCCAGCGATTCGGACAGGCTGCTGCTCACCCTGTTTTACGTGGAGGATCTGAGCCAGCGGAAGATTGCCGCCATTCTGGGCATCAGCGAAAACGCCGTCAAGCAAAGGCTTGCCAGGGCAAAACGGCATTTCAGACAGAATTACGAGAAAGGGGAGTTAGTCCATGAATGAATTAGAGTTGAAACAGTCTGTAAAAACAGAATATCAGGCAAACGTTTCCTCTCCCCAGGTGGAAAGGAAGCTCAGGCAGGCCTATGAAAGCTTGCCCGACCTGCCCCAAAAGCAAAAAAGACCGACCCTGCGGGTGCTGAGGACCGCCGGCGCCGCGCTGGGCGGTCTGGCGGCGGCCTTCGTGCTGCTGGTTGTGGTCAGTACCGCAAATCCCGCTCTGGCCGAGGCCATCCCGGGCATGGAAAATCTTTTAAGCTTTCTGCGGGGAAGCGGCAGGGGAGATCCTATGCTGCAGGCCGGAGCCATTCCCCAGTATGCCCAGACAGTGGACAGCGCTGTGGAGGAAGGGACCCCGGGTCTGCAGGTCACCGAGACCTATTTTGACGGTCAGGTGCTGATGCTGAGCACAAAGCTCACCCTGGAAGACCCGCCGGAAGGGAATCTGGTGCTGACTCCGAAATATCGGGTGCATTTCTTTGACGGGGAAAAGGAGCTTACCCCCGACTATGAGATCGACGACTACGCAAACTCCATGGTGCGGCTTTCCGGCAATACCTTCGTGGGAACCCTGCTCCTGTATCCTTTGGAAGCCGGCGGGGAAGAGGCTTCCATCGATCTGCCGGACAGTTTCCGGGTCACCGTCAGCATGGATTCCCTTTCCGCCTATGACCCATACCTGATGGTCCTTCCGGAGGGCGCTGGGGAAGGCCCCCATTCTCCCAGCGACTATAGCAGCAAAGAATACACTCTGGAAGCGCCTGAGTCCTTTACCTGTGCTGTTTCCAAGGATGACAGTCTGAAAAAGGTCTATCCCGTCCATGAGACGAAAGCGGGCTGCACTTTGGATCAGATCACGGTGACCCCTGCCTGGACAGAGGTGAAGGTCACGCTCAGCGAAGAACTGGAAAATCCGCAGACGGTCGATGATGCCGTTCTCGTGCGGCTCTACAGCAGCAAGGGCGAAAAGATCATTTCTCTGGCCGAAATGGGCAGCTATATTTCCTCCAATGCCCGCCAGCACTTCCAGACCCCGGTAAAGGACGAAACCGGCCTCACCGTAAAATTTTTCCGGAGAAGCAACGCCCGCACTCCCATTGCCGAATTTACCGTACCCATTGAGGGCGGCTATGACCGGCTTGTGAAACCCGCGATTGCCGTGGATCCTATCAGGGAGGTCGTGTACGATCCGCCCTGCACGGAGAGAGATCCGGCCGATATGGAAGTTGATCTTTCCGCAGCCCAGCAGTTGGAGCTTGACAAGCCCATCACCCTGAAGGGCGGATACCAGGGGCTAAAGGAAGGCTCCATCGACATGACGCTTTCCAACCTGCGGTACTATGCGGATTGGCGGGAAGCGGGCATTGATGACGAGGACATGTATGTGAGTCCGACAGCGAAAGAAAAACTGGACGACATGACCTTCGTCATGCTGGATGTAACTCTGAGCGCGAACGATGACGCCGTCTTCCGCTCCACCGATAACACTTTCTGGATCACGCAATTCGCAGACACCATGATCAGCCCGATAGATCAGCTCCTGCCGGCTTCGTCGAGCAACGAGATTCAGTATTTCTCCGAGCATGGCATAGGCTTCTCCGACTACTACCACTTCACCTTGGAGCCCGGTGAAACCAAGACTATGCAGGTAGGGTTCCTGATCCCCACCGAGGAGCTGGAGGCTGAGCATTTCCAAATTCACGGCCGCACCAGCGTTACCAATCCTTATGCCGAACAGGGAACCTCTCCGGAGCCCCCTGACGAGCACTATTATTACTTCACTGTTCCCGCCCCCGGCGGCCGGTAAAAGCGAACCTTCTTTTGGATAAACACAGGAACGGCATGGCAAAAGCCATGCCGTTTTTGCCGGTCTCTGCCCTTCCTGTCATTGCTGAGCAAAAGCAAAACAAGCTTTGCTTTCAGCGAAGAATCTCGGCCTTTGCCCTTACTCGGGTATTAAGGGCGAGATTCTTCGTCACTGCGTTCCTCAGAATGACATTGGGAGTAGTCAGTACGCTAAATTGGAATTTGCAGCGTGCCGCTGCACCCACTCGTGAAGGCAGCAACAGGTGTTTTTTCCTACGCGGCCCGACCGGAGGAAAAAGTTAAATTGGAATTTGAAGCGCTAACAGAAAGCACAAAGCCCTTGCCTCCCCTGAATGGGGTGATGTGCCCCACTGGAACGCATCACCCCAAAGGGAGAGCCAAGAAAGGGCGGGTGCGTCTAACAACTAATTACTAACAGCTAACAACTAAAGGGCAGGGCAGACCGAAATCGGTCTGCCCTGCCCTTTTTTTCCTAAGGCTTCCCGCGCGGGAAGCCTTATTGTCGCGTCAAACGGATCCTGCTTTCCAGCTTACAGCAGCTCCAAAATAGCCATTTCAGCAGCATCGCCGCGTCTCGGCCCCAGCTTAGTGATCCTGGTATAGCCGCCGTTGCGGTCCGCATACTTGGGGGCGATCTCCGTGAACAGCTTGTGCGTTACGCTTTCCTTGGTGATGAAGCTCATCACAAGGCGCTTGTTCTGAAGAGAATCCTCCTTGGCGATGGTGATCATTTTCTCTGCCAAAGAGCGTACTTCCTTGGCACGGGTCACCGTTGTTTCGATCTTGCCGTTTTCAAAGAAGAAGGTAACCAAACCACGGAGCATTGCTTCTCTGTGGGCGGTAGCTCTTCCCAGCTTTCTGGTTCCCGGCATGGTTTTTCACTCCTATCCAAATAAAGTAGGTT
>CAZNZS010000030.1:0-4387 GCA_964577585.1 uncultured Acutalibacter sp. | reverse complement strand
CTTGCGTCCCAGGTTGCGGACCTTCATCATATCCTCTTCGGACTTGCTGATCAAATCCTCCACGGTATTGATGCCCGCACGCTTCAGGCAATTGAAGGAACGAACGGAAAGGTCCAGCTCCTCTATTGTCATTTCCAGGGCCTTTTCCTTGCCGCGCTCGTCCTTTTCCACCATTGTCTCCGTGCTCTTGCCCTTGTCGGACAGGTCCACGAACAGATTCAAATGGTCGGTGAGAACTCTGGCTGCAAGTGATACTGCTTCCTGCGCGCTGATCACCCCGTTGGTCCAGACCTCCAAGGTCAGCTTATCATAATCGATGCTTTGACCGACACGGGTACTTTCGACGCTGAAATTTACTTTGAGCACAGGTGTGTAAATGGAATCAACCGCAATTTCGCCGATAGCGCCTTCCGGCATATTCTGCTTATTGCGTTCGTTGGAGACGTAACCCCTTCCCTTATCCAAGGTCAGCTCCATATAGAGCCTCGCCCCTTCGCCCAGGGTAGCGATGTGCAGCTCAGGGTTAAGGATCTCCACCTCGCTGTCCGTCTTGATGGAAGCCGCCGTGACCTCACAGGGGCCCTCGGCAGAGATCTCCACGGTCTTTTCGCCTTCACACTGGAGCCTTGCCACAAGGCCCTTGATGTTCAGCACGATCTCCGTAACGTCTTCCTTCACACCCGGGATGGTGGAAAATTCGTGCAGCACGCCGTCCAGCTTAACAGACTTAACCGCTACGCCGGGCAGGCTGGAAAGCAAAACCCTGCGCAGGCTGTTTCCCAATGTGGTGCCGAAGCCTCTTTCCAGGGGCTCCACCACAAATTTGCCATAGGTGCCGTTATCAGAAATTTCCTCTATCGTGATTTTGGGTCTTTCTATCTCAATCATCCGCGATCCTCCCTTGCATGTTCAATGCAATCTACACTTGCGCAAAAGCTTGTCAAATCGTGTTGCAGGGCAAATTACTTGGAGTACAACTCGACGATCAGTGTCTCATCCACTTCAAGATCTACGTCTTCGCGTGTGGGAGCCGCTGCGACCTTTGCCTGTGCATTGGCGGTGTCCACATCCAGCCACTTCGGGATGGGACGGGCTGAGTTGGCCTCAATAACAGCCTTGATCTTTTCGCTCTGACGGCTGCTGTCCTTGATCGAGATCATTTCTCCGGGCTTTACCAGATAAGAAGGAATGTCTACCTTCTTGCCGTTTACGGTAAAGTGGCCGTGTACTACGAGCTGGCGGGCTTCCGCACGGGAACTGGCCCAGCCGCAGCGATAGACCACGTTGTCCAGACGGGATTCCAGCAAAACCAACAGGTTATCGCCGGTCCTGCCGGGCATAGAGGTCGCCATTTCATAATAGTGGCGGAACTGGTTCTCCAAAACGCCGTAAAAACGGCGGGTCATCTGCTTAGCGCGCAGCTGCATACCGTATTCGGAAGTCTTCTTGCGGCCCTGGCCATGCTGGCCGGGGGCATAAGCCCTGCGGGCGATCGCGCACTTGTCTGTGTAGCAGCGCTCGCCCTTGAGGAACAGCTTCTGACCCTCGCGGCGGCACAGCTTGCAGACAGCTTCTGTATATCTTGCCATTTCTCTACTACCTCCTGATTCGGTATATTACACGCGTCTTCTCTTGGGGGGACGGCATCCGTTGTGGGGGATGGGCGTCACGTCCTTGATCATGCTTACGTCAAGACCGGCTGCCTGCAAAGCGCGGATAGCGGCTTCACGGCCTGCGCCGGGACCCTTCACATAAACCTCTACGGACTTCATGCCGTGCTCCATTGCCAGGCGGGCGGCCGTTTCAGCGGCCGTCTGAGCGGCAAAGGGAGTGGATTTACGGGAACCACGGAAACCCAGTTCGCCGGAGCTTGCCCAGGAAATGGCATTTCCCTGAGTATCGGTAATGGTAACAATGGTATTGTTGAACGTGGACTGAATGTGGGCTGCGCCCCGCTCAATATTCTTGCGCTCGCGGCGGCGGCGTGTTGTGCCCTTTGTGCCCTTTTGTGCTGCCATGGAATGAATCCCTCCTTACTTCTTCTTGTTGGCCATGGTCTTTCTGGGACCTTTACGGGTTCTGGCATTTGTCTTTGTGCGCTGGCCTCTCACGGGCAGGCCCTTGCGATGGCGGATGCCGCGATAGCATCCGATCTCGATCAGGCGCTTCACGTCGAAGGCCACGTCGCGGCGGAGATCGCCTTCCACATGGCAGTTCTTGTCAATATAGTCCCTGAGCTTGGCCGCGTCGTCCTCGGAAAGATCGCGAACACGGATGTCAGGATTTACGCCGGTCGCGGCGCAAATGTTGCTGGCGGTCTTGCGGCCGATCCCATAAATATAGGTCAGCGCGATCTCGATCCGCTTGTCTCTGGGCAAGTCAATGCCTGAAATACGAGCCATTCTGATACCTCCAATGCTTGTCGCCGGGCTTAGCCCTGGCGCTGCTTATGCTTGGGATTGTCACAGATCACCATGACCTTGCCCTTACGCTTGATAATTTTGCATTTCTCGCACATCTTCTTGACAGAAGGTCTCACTTTCATTGTTATGTGCCTCCTTTTTGATCGGCGCCCTTTTCCGGGACGCCCGGCTTGCTTTTCTTACTTCGAGCGCCAGGTGATACGGCCCTTGGTCAGATCGTACGGAGACATCTCCATCGTGACCTTGTCTCCGGGCAAAATGCGGATGAAATTCATGCGCAGTTTTCCGGAAATATGAGCCAGCACCGTGTGCCCGTTTTGCAGCTCGACCGTAAACGTCGCGTTGGGGAGAGCTTCTTTTACAACTCCCTGCACTTCAATTACGTCCTGCTTTGACATTAGATCACCATACCTTTTTCTGGTTTTCAGATATTGCCGCTTTCCCGAAAGGGACGCAGGGCGGCGTGTATCTTCCGATTGGTTTTCAGGGTTTCTTCCGGCAATACGGATGCGGTAGGAGCCAAATGGATCAGCTTTTTCCGCTTCGGCCGTTCCAGCGGCCGCAGCTTCCCATCGCAGAGAACAGCATAGGGAAATTGAAGCTCCAGTATTGTCATGAATCCGCCTTTATCATGGCCGGCAATAGATTTTACCACCTGGCCGCGCTTCAGCTCCATAACGGCCCCCTAATCCAGCCGCGTCAAAATGACGGGCCCATCGGAAGTAATGGCCACGGTGTGCTCAAAATGGGCCGAAAGGCTTCCGTCTTTGGTCACTGTGGTCCAGCCGTCCGGCAGGATCTTCACCGCGCAGCCACCCATGTTGATCATGGGCTCTATGGCAATCACCATTCCCGGCAACAGACGTACTCCCCTGCCGGGGGTACCGTAATTGGGTACGCTTGGGTCTTCATGCATCTTCGCACCTACTCCGTGGCCGACAAACTCTCGTACCACCGAGTAATTGCGAGCCTCGGCATACTCCTGCACCGCGTGGCCTATGTCGCCGATGCGGTTTCCGGGCCTGGCCTGTTCGATTCCTCGGTACAGGGCCTGCTCGGTCGTGTTCAAAAGCGCCCGGGCCTCGGGGCTGATCTCCCCGCAGGGGAAGGTCCATGCGTTATCCGCATTGAAGCCCTCATAGCACACCGTAAGATCGATATCTACGATGTCGCCCTTTTTCAGGATCTGGCTTTTGGACGGTATGCCGTGGACAACTACCTCATTGACAGAAATACATGTGCTGGCGGGGAATCCGTCGTAATTCAGGGAACTGGGAATTGCGCCTGATTTTTCGATGTACTCTCGAGCGATCCGGTCGATTTCCCAGGTGGATATCCCCGGTTCGACGGCTTCTCCGGCTAGCTGCAGTGCTTTTTGTGAAATCTTGCCGGCTTCCCGGATAATGGAAATTTCCCGGCTTGTTTTCAGCACGATCATGTGAGGTCCTCCAGAGCCTCCAGCGTCAGGCGGGTGGTGTCCTCCACCTCTTCCTGGCCGTGAACGACCAGAAGCTTGCCCTGCTTGCTGTAATACTCCTTGAGGGGTTCCGTTTGATCGTAATAAACTTTCAAACGCTCTTTTACTGTATCGGGGTGGTCATCCTTGCGCTGAACGAGGGTGCCGCCGCAGACGTCGCACTTTCCTTCTACCTTGGGCTTCTTGTACAGCACATGATAGGAAGAGCCGCATTTCTCGCAGACACGGCGTCCGGACATACGGGCCACAATCGCTTCGTCGGCAACCTCAATGGTGAGCACCGCGTCGATCGCAGTCATCTTATCCAGAGCCTCGGCTTGCGGAATGGTCCTGGGGAAGCCGTCCAGAATGAAACCGTTCTTGCAGTCCGGCTCCTGAATGCGGTCCTTGATGATGCCGATGAGGATATCATCGGGCACCAACTGTCCGCTTTCCATATAGGACTTGGCCTTCAGGCCCATTTCCGTGCCGTTCTTCAGCGCCTCAC
>CAZNZS010000029.1:0-25537 GCA_964577585.1 uncultured Acutalibacter sp. | reverse complement strand
CTGCGAACCGACCGAGTCGAAGACGAGACAGGGCAAAGCCTTCTCTAACAACTAACAACTCATAGCGAACAACTAAAGGGCAAGGAATCTAACGACTAATTACTAAAAGCTAACGACGAAAGGGCTAACAGCTAACAACTTACTTTACCAGCACCACGGCCACATCGTTTACGTTGGTGCCGGTAGGGCCTGTCACGATCAACCCGTCAACAAGCTTTAAGGCATTGTAAGCATCATTGTTCCGGAGAACGTCATGTATTGCAATGCCCTGCCTACGCAACAGCACCGCAGTTTCTCCGTCAACATATCCGCCCGCCGCTTCCGTGGGGCCGTCGGTACCGTCGCTTCCAATGCTGAACACGCACACATTTTCCAGCCCCTCTATGCCCTGGGCCGCGGCCAAAGCCAGCTCCTGATTCCGTCCACCCTTTCCGCTGCCGGTCAGCTTCACCACCGTTTCGCCTCCGGCCAAAAAAGCAACCGCTTCCCCTTTTCCGCTGTAGGTTCGTGCGATCGAAGAAAGAAAGCTTCCTGCCTCCTTTGCCTGGCAGCAAAGCCTGTCGGTGAGCAGCACTGGCCTGTAGCCAAGCTCACGGCATGCCTTTCCGGCAGCGCTGCAAAGCTCTTTTACAGAACCTGTCACCTGGGCGGTAACGTTTGAAAGCTCTTTCGGTGTTTCCATATCAAGTAAGCGGCGGGCCTTTTCTCCAAGCTTTAACTCATATCTGTGAGCAATTTCCAATGCCTGAGCGCATGTAGACGAATCCGGGCAGGCCGGGCCGGAAGCAATCACGTCGAGAGGGTCTCCGATGATATCGGAAAGAACGATGCAAAACACCTGTGCCGGCGCGCAGGCCTGCGCGAACCGTCCTCCCTTTACGGCGGAAAGACGCTTTCGGATCGTATTGATCTCCACAATGTCCGCACCGCAGGCCAGCAATTGCCCGGTAATGTCCTGCAGCTCTTCCCCCGAAACAAGAGGCTTTTCAAACAAGGCGCTGCCGCCTCCCGAAATCAGGAATAAAACGGTATCCTTTTTAGAAAGGCCCTCCACCAGCTCCAAAGCCCCCTGGGTCGCTGAAAAAGAGTTTTCGTCCGGTACCGGATGGCCCGCTTCCCGGCATTCGATCCCGGGGATGGGCCGGGGCACATGACCGTATTTTGTGATGACGATCCCCTTTTCGATCCGGCCTTCCATACAGCAGCAGGCGGCGTTTGCCATTTGCCAGGCGGCTTTCCCCACAGCCACAAGGATCACCCGCCCGGGAAACTCTTTTCCTTTGAGCGCGCGTTTCACCGCCTCATCCGGCTGCACGGCCCTGATAGAGGCAGCCACGACCGCATCCGCTTCAACTCGCATTTGCTTTTCCACAATGCACCTGCTTTCCGGCTGGCGTAAAAACTTGCCGCTCTGCCGTTTTTTATCACCTGCAGAAGTTCAAAATACCGAACTCCGGGGCTTTCCGGGAAATCTCTGTTCGGGTTATTTCTTTCCGCCGTCCGCTATCATTTTATCGCGGTACTCGGAGGGCAGAAGCCCCGTATATTTTTTGAACTGGCGTGAAAAATAGCTTGGGTTCATATACCCTACCGCATAGCTCACGTCATACAGCTTATTCGAAAGATCCAGAAGCAGCTCTTTTGCCTTTTCCATGCGCACCACCGTTTGATAGTGGTTGATCGTTGTGCCCGTTGCCTGGCGGAAAAGCAGGCAAAGATAGGTGGGCGTTAAATATACACTGGAAGCCAGCTCGTTAACCGTAAGATTTTCATTATATCTTTCACGGATCTCTTTTTGTACCTGCTGGATCATTCCCCTCGTATTGGAATCATTTTTCAAACGGATCAACTCCTGGACATTTTCGCAGTACTGTAAAAACAATTTCCGCATTTGCTCAAGGGTTTCAGAGTGAAATATCCGGTTAAGTATGGACTGCTGCGACAGTGCACCCTCTTCCCCTTCTCCAAGCTGTTCGCACAGCACGCTGTGCGCCTCAAAGATATAACGGCTGATCTCATTCCGATAAAAGACGGCGTCTGTGGAGTGCATTCCCGCCAAATAGGAAAAAAGCTCATCTACCCAATTGCTCAAAGCCTCTCCCTCCACATCCAGCAACAGAGGACGCAGACTGCCCGCCGGCATCTTTTCCGCCAGTTCACCTCCGGCTGACGAAGTAGAAACATCGTAGGATATCACGCACTCCCCGCCAAGATACAGCCGATGCTTTAAAGCCTCGGAAGCGGAATCGTAGGAAGCCTTCAGCGCCTGAAGGGAGGACACGTTTTTTCCGATTCCCAGGGAAACGCAAAGCCCAAGGTGCTCTTTTATAAGTTCCTTTATCCGCCCACAGGTCTCCTGAAGCGTTCTGGGATCATTCTGTTCTGCGTAAATGAAGAAAATGAGGTCGAGCCTTTCGGGAACAAAGGGATCATCAATGGGAATACCCTGAAAATGTTCTTCCATAATTTCGGCGGAAATATTTTTCAGCGCCGTGCTCAGCAGCGGCCAATCATTCTGAAAGCCGCGGCAAGCCTCCATAGCTCCTTCGTCCGGGTCAAGTATCACTACCGCTGCCGAAAAGGGCTGGTCTCTCTTCAAATGAAGCTCTTCCATCTGTTCCCTGAGCTTTTCGCCTGCAGGAACCTGTCCTTTTATCAGAGAAGCAAGAAAATGCTCTTTCATCGTGGGAAGCCTTGAGCTGAGCTGGTCCTCCATCTTCTGCATGGAAAGCCGGACAAGACGTTCCGCCTCTATTTGCTGAGTGACCTTGTGAAAGCAATTCTTTATCTCATTGTAATCGACAGGCTTTAAAATGTAGTCAAAGGCCTGCACCTTGAGTGCAGATCTCACATATTCAACATCGCTGTACCCGCTGAGAAAAACGATCTTTAAATCGGGATACTTTTCCCTGGCTTTCTCCGCCAGAGCGATGCCGTCCATATAAACCATTTTCACATCTGTAAAAAGGATGTCCGGGCGCAGCTCATCCAGAAGCGGAAGGGCAGTAACACCGTCATCCGCCTCCCCCACTACTTCGACATTCAGTTCTGACCAGTCAAACAGATGTGCCAGCCCATATCGCGTCATCTGCTCATCGTCTACGATTAAAAGCCGATACTTTGCCATATTTCCCCCGCATCAAAAAACTTCGTCAATACAGCTTGCTTATATTATAGTTTTCTGTACTGCTTATTGTCAACAAGTCCCCACAATCTGAAGCAAGGGACAGCGTTGATCAATTAATTCCTGCTGTCCCTGGTTCAGTATTATTCTGCTTTATTCCTTCTCATCCCTTAACAGAACCGATCATAACGCCCTTGATGAAATACTTTTGGAGGAAGGGATAAACCACCAAAATCGGTAAGGTGGACGCCAAAATGGTAGCCGAGCGCACACCCTCAGGCACAAGGTTTGCCATCATATCGTCAGAAGAGCTGGCAAGAGTGGGATCGTCCGCAATGTTTGACAGCACATCCTTCAGATACAGCGGCAGCGTCTTAACAGACGTCTGGGTGTTGTAGATGGCCGGATTCAGATAATCGTTCCAGAAGCCCACGGCGGAGAACAAGGCCACCGTCGCGAACACGGGAAGCGCCACAGGAAGCAGAATGCGGACCAGAACGATGAAGTTATTGGCTCCGTCGATTTTTGCGGACTCCTCCAGGCTTTCCGGTATGCTCTCAAAATAGTTTTTGATCAAAAGCATATTATATACATTGATGGCGCCCGGCAGGAATAGCACAAGCAGCGTGTTTGTAAGATGAAAATCCTTCATCAGCAAATAGGTGGGGATCATGCCGCCGGAGAACATCATCGTGAACACAAAGAGAACAAGCAGCGGCTTGCGCATCGGCAGGCTGGGCTTTGAAAGCGGATATGCCGCAAGCCCCGTTACGATCAGGCTAAGCAGGGTACCCACCACTGTTACGATCACGGAGTTGATAAAGGAGTTAAAGAACATGCCGGACGAAAGGACATACTTCATGGTATCGAGCTGGAATTCCACCGGGAAGATCGTAACACTGCCGGAAACCAGGGCCCATTCAGCGGAAAAAGCCTTTGCTATCACGTTTAAGAAGGGAATCAAAGCGATCAGCGCGTATAAAAAAGTAAGAATGTAAACAACGATGTCTACTATAACGTCTTCCATAGACTTTCTTTTAAGAAAGCGATTCATTGTTTTCCCCCCCCTTACCAAATGCTGCTGCCGGTAGTGCGACGGCTCAGCCAGTTGCCGGCCATGACAAGGAGAAACCCTACCAGAGACTCAAAAAGGCCCACTGCAGTACTGAAGCTGTAATCCATCTTGCCAAGGCCGATGCGATACACATAGGTGCCGATCACATCGCCCACATCGTACACAACAGGATTGTACATAGCCAGGATCTGCTCTGTGCCGGCGTTCATAATGCTTCCGATGCGGAGGATGAACATCAGCAGGATAGTAGGCATAATGCTGGGCAGAGTGATGCTCCAGATCTGACGGAGACGTCCCGCGCCGTCTATGCGGGCTGCTTCATACATCTCCTGGCTCACTCCGGCGATGGCCGCAATAAAGACGATGGCGTTCCACCCCACCTCTTTCCAGCCTGCCGAGAACACAATCACCGATCGGAACCAGGCCGGAGTTATGAAATTCACTGCTTCTCCGCCCAGCAATTCGATAAGCTGGTTCAGGAGACCGTTGGTGGTGGAGAGAATAGACGTGAAAATACCGGCCACAACGATCCAGGAAAAGAAGTGAGGAATGTAAATGATGGTCTGTACGGCCTTTTTATACCACAGGGTATGCACTTCGTTTAAGAACAGGGCCACTATGATGCCCATGGGGAACAAAATGAGTATTTTGGAAAAACTGATGATCATGGTGTTTTTCAAAACATTCAAAAAGTCTTTGGAGGTAAAAAGCTTCTGAAAGTTTGTAAAACCGATCCATTCGCTGCCATTCGGATCAAAAATATTGAAATCCTGGAAAGCAATGCGGATGCCCCACATCGGCAAATACTTAAAGAGAATCAGAAACGCCAGGGCTGGGATCAGCATGAGATACATATCCCAATGTTTTCGAACTCTGTGCCAAAATGACTTCTGATATAACAAAGCGGATCAACTCCTTTCGGGAATACTTCTTCATTGAAACAAAAGAGTGTGAAACGTCCTTAAGAGAATGTAAGGGGACTCTTCAAAAAAGCCCCCTTACCGCTTCTTTTCTATTGTAGGAATTACAGGTCAGGACAAAATTACTTCTTACTTGCCCACCAATCGTTGTATTCCTTGATCA
Source organism: uncultured Acutalibacter sp. (assembly GCA_964577585.1). Taxonomy (GTDB): domain Bacteria; phylum Bacillota; class Clostridia; order Oscillospirales; family Acutalibacteraceae; genus Acutalibacter. The sequence goes on along the minus strand of CAZNZS010000029.1, from coordinate 20,255 downwards.
TTGCGTCGCCGCCGGCTGCTCTCCAATCTTCCACAAAAGCGTCCCAGCTGTCTACAGACTCGGTGCCCGCAACAATCTTGATCTGCTGATCCAGAACCATCTGATCCAGAGACTGCTTGTTCTTGGAAGTCTCGGGGAAGGAAGGTACACCGGAAGCAACACAAACAGTGTTGACAGCCTTAACATCGTCATTCTGGTTGAGGAACTGCCAGCAATTCCACTGACGGTCGTCCTTCTTGGCACGGCACATCCAGAGATGAGGATAGTTGGGAAGACGTCCGATGTTGTAGTTGTTTGCCAGACTGCGCTCATCGAAGAAGGTGGGCTTAATGGGCCAGTAATCACCATTCTCGTCTTCGGTGTAATGTACGCCTTCCTTACCGATCACAACAGTGCGGAAGTTGTCCTCTTCCAGCTGAATGTCGATGAACTTGATCACGTCATCCAGATGCTGGCAGGACTTGGGGATGAAGGCGATACGGTCAAAGCCGGAGTTGACGGTGCTGCCGATTCCCACGTCGCCGTTGGGGCCAACCAGATAAGGAATGAAGGCCTGCACATGGTCGGGCTGAGTTTGGTCCATGGTATCGTACAGAGAGGGGCAGTCCCAGTAGCCGAAGTAAGCTACGCCGGCAGTGCCGGTAGTGTACTTTTCCATATGGTTCTCGCTCTTATTGGCGGGGAATTCAGCGTCCAGCAGGCCCTCTTCATACAAGCCCTTCAGGAAAGCCAGGTAATCCTTCATGCGGGGATCGGTGACCCAGTTGACTAGTTCGCCGTCTACTTCGTTCCACTCGTTGGGAATACCGAAGGCGCCGGTCAAGCCGCTGAGAAGTATACGACTGCCGGGCAAAGTCATGGGAATGACCTTGGAACCGGTACCGTTGTCGTAATCCTTGAAAGCGCGGAGCATTGCGACAAACTCATCGGTGGTAGTGGGGGCCTTCATGCCCAGGTCATCCAGCCAATCCTGACGGGTAAACAGGCATTCACGGACCTCTCCGAGACCGTCAAAGCTCAGGTTTTCCATACCGAGGGCATACAGGCTGTCACCGATGCTGAAGGTCTCTCTCGCGTAGTCGGAAACTGCTTTTTTGATGTTTTCCGTGCTGTCCAGATAAGGGGTCAGATCTACCAGGGCGCCGTTCTGGGCAAAATTCATGACCAGAGCTACATCGCCGCCGTATGTCACGACATCGTATTCCTGCTCGGAAGCCATGATCAGGTTCAGCTTGTCGGCGGCCTCGTCCTTGGGCAGCATGTCGTACTGCACGGTGTAACCGGTCATCTCCTTGATGTCCGCGGCAACGGGATAAGTGTTGTAATCCTTGGTGCCGTTGATCAGCAGGTGCTTCAGAACAGGCTTGTCACCGTCATCAGCAGTGGAAGCGGCAGAGCTGGTCTCTGCCTTGGAGCCATCCGCAGTGGAAGCAGGGGTAGAAGAATTGTTTTGTCCGGATCCGCAGGCCACCAGGCTGAGAAGCATGGCAACCGCAAGGATCAGTGAAAGGATCGATCTCTTTTTCAACATAATAACCTCCTTGGGAATCAGTGTGCTGTGAGTATAACATGTTCCGTGAAACAGCAAAAGAAACAGGATTTCGATTTCTAACCCAAAATTATGATACTTCAAAATTTGACAACAGAATATTCACGATTCTGTCATATTTTCCGTATAGGCCCCCAAAACCGGCTTCCGGACTTCCGATATCGGCGATCTTTATTGTCAGTAGCCTTCCGAAGTATCCTTCTTTTCCGTAATGCGCAGCGTGACCATCGTATATTTTCCCTCCTCCGATTCAACGGAAATACCCCCGCCGCTTCCTCCGGAAAACAACATGATCCTCTGGTTCACATTGTGAAGACCGTAGCCGTTTTCTCCGGACGGATGAAGCTCCAGAAGATTTTCCAGCGTATTCTGATCCATACCTACGCCGTTATCAGTGACAGCGATCACCAAATACCTGTCGTCCCGGTAGATGTCGATATCTATTCTTCCTCTTCTCTGGGTAAGGGGACGTATTCCGTGGAGAAGCGCGTTTTCGATAACGGGCTGCAGTGTCATTTTCGGAAGAAAGCAGTCCACTGTATCGGGCTCAATAATAAAGTCAAGATCAAAGCTGTCCCCAAAGCGGAGCCGCTGTATCTCCAAATAGGCCTTTGTAAGCTCCACCTCATCATTGATTGTTACCACGTCGCGCCCGTTATTTAAAACACTTCTCAAATATCGGGTCAAAGCCGAAATGGCTTCAATTGAGGTTTGAGTCTGACCAGCGCGCACAAGCCATTGAATCGTGTCCAGCGTATTATAAAGAAAATGAGGATTTATCTGAGCCTGCAGCAGCTTGAGCTGCGTTTTTCGCTGCTGCTCCATCTGCTCATAACTGGTTCGTATCAGCTGCTGGGCATTTTCCAGGGATTCGTCCAAGCTTTTGAACATTCGGAAAGGAGCGCGCGGAGCGGGCTTATCCGCCTTTTCGGGCGGCTTTAACTCCCCCATTCCCTCAAACACCAGAGCCAGCTGCTGGATGCGGCGGGCAACACTGTTGATGATCAGAGAGGACGCCACCAAAACCAGGCCGATAAAGCTCATCAGCAGGACCACATAAAGAAGAAGCTGCAGCCAGTTTGACTGGCTTCCATAGGAAAAGCCCACGCTCGGGACCTCCGCCACCAGATACCAATCGGCCAACCCTATATGCTGTATCAAATAGTTTTGCCCATTCAAACGAAAAGACATTTCATCCTCAGGCATAAACTTTTCGTTTTCCCACGGCGCGGCAACAGATCCTTTTTCCAGGCCGCCTAAAAGCACCCTGCCCTTGGAATCTGTCAGACATACCAGACCGTTCTCCGGAAAATCCAATTGATCCAGGGCACCTTTGATCCATTCCGAATCGAAATTCACGGCCAGCGCGCCAATGGTACGCCCTACACGGTTCATATCCTTTACTAAACGGACGTAGGAAATGTACTCCTTCTCCCCCATCTCTCCCAAAGAAGTAAGGGTAAGAAGCAAGTATTCTCCCTTGGCGCTGACATTCGAAAAATTCGGATCGTCTGTAAAATCGGAGAAAGGGAAATAACTCTGGCGTTCTCTTGCGTACATTTTTCCATCAGGCACATAAACCCGAATAGAATCGAGATTTGTGCTTTCCCTTGCCGCCTGAAGGATGTTGTCTATAGAGTCCATCTCCTCCAGCTGGTCCTCCAGCTTCTGCGCAGCCGGGTTTGCCGCCAGCGCTTTGTTGAGCACTGAAGAAGAAAACAGATAGTTGGAAACGCTTCTGAGATCCTCCAGATCGTTTTCCACACGCAGGGCGGATTGGCGAAGGGCCTGCAGCATGGTATGCATTACCTCTTCCTCCATCTGCGTTGTCAGCACATGGATATAAATGCTGAATAATATCACTGTAGGCACAAGGGCGATCAAGAGATATAAAACTACCCCCCGCACCTTCAGCTTGTATCGCTTTGCCAACGAACCGCATCCCCTTTCTCACATATCGCTTTACAAAATGATTTTCAAAACCGGCGGTATCTCCGATACTATATCTTACACCAAAAACGGTCATAAAAACAGAGTGGGGACACTGAGGCAAATGGCCAGCAGTGTCCCGCAAAGCTGTTATCACGTTAAACCATATGTTGGCAGCCAGGCTTCCTGTCCTTTGGCACAAAAGCGCATCACAGGAAGTAAGCGCCGTCTTCGCGAAGCTTCGCGCGAAGCTTCTGTACATCGAGGCTGCGGGTGTCCACGCCCTCCAGCGCAGCCATGGCGGCAGCCGTTCCCGCCGCCTGCCCGGTCACCATAGCGGTTGGCATCACGCGAACGCTTCCGAGTACCAGATGTTCGCAGCTTACATTGCGTCCGGCGGTAAGCAGGTTATCGACGCCCTGAGGGATCAGGCTGCGGTAAGGAATACCGTGAGACTCGCCGGGACCGTAATGCTCAAAACGGTTGTCGGCGTTAAAGGTGCCCTTATTTACCTCTTCTCTCTCAGTCTCGCTCTGGTGTACGTCGATATAGTAGCTGTTGCGGCCGATCTCATCCTCAAAGGTACGCCGGGACATGTAATCTTCCAGGGTGATGGTGTATTCACCCACCATTCTGCGGGATTCCCGAATACCCATTGCGGGAGCCGTGGCGCTTAAGAAGGACGCGGCAAAGGCGGAGGGGTAATACTTTTTCAGGCCTTCATGGAATTGATGGGCCAGCTTTCTTCCGTCCATCAAAGCTTTGGAAATGCTTACGGGATCCGTGGAATCCACATTCCAAAGATGGCCGGTATTAAAGCCCACCGTGCGGGGGCCGATCAGGCTGTTGCAGGAATGGCCGTCCTTTACCAGAGGAAAGCTTTCATCGCGAACGATATCGTAAACCGGGCAGTCCATAATGCTGGAATGCATTCTGGGGCCGGTGGCGTAGGCGTATTCGTCCACGTTGGTGATCTGGAAGCAATGGGTGGCGGGCTGCACGTCATGGGTCCCGTCATCGCCGAATTTAAAGGGCAGGCCGCACCAGGCGATCAAATCGCCGTCACCGGTGCAGTCCACAAACTGAGCGGCCTGATAAGCGGTAAGCCCGCTTTTGTTGGATACTATAATGCGATCCAGATGCCCGTTATTAAAATCAACGGCGCTGACCATGGTATTGAACAGCACATCCGCGCCGGCATCTGTTACCAGGTCATCAAAAATGCGCTTCAAGGCCTCCGGATCGATAGCGACCCAGTCAAGGGCGTCGTTGTTGATATGAGGCATGGCGGCTTTTGTCGCTTCAAACACCTTCTGCGCCAAGCCTCGGTAAATGATTTTCTCCTTGTCGGAGAAGGGGCACCAGGCGGGCACCATGCCGGAGGTCCCCATGCCGCCCAGGCAGCCGGAGCTTTCGATCAGCAAGGTCTTCGCGCCGGTGGCAGCGGCGGCAGCGGCAGCCGTGCAGCCGGAGGGACCGCCGCCGGCCACGATAACGTCGTAGCTGTCATTCAGTGGAATACTTCTTGAAAATTCATAATTCATTGTCAGTTTCCCCTTTTTACAAATTTTCAAACGGCGCAAAACGCCCTTTTGGCGCTTTGGCCATTTTATTCCGGACATACAGTTTTACGGATATTGTATCATCAAAGAGTGCAAACAAAAAGCGGTATTCTTCTGATTTCTGACACAATATTATGTTTTTGCTTATAAAAGAGGCAGCCCGATCCCTCAGGCTGCCCCGTTATCTGTCTTTTCACCGATCTGTCATGCTCTTTTACATGGCGTTCCGCCGTCGTTTATCCGGCTTTTCTCCAACCAGCACAACAGTGCTTCCGCTTCTCCACTTTTCCTCCACCTTCTGAAAGCCCGCTGCCCGCAGCATCTCTACCTGGTTTTTTACGGTACAGGGGGTGTCATAATGATATTCCAGGGCCCTTTCCAGCCCCTGTTCCCTTTTGAGCCTTTCATATTCCGCAAAGAAAAAGTCCTCCGCTGCCTGGGGATCCTCCACCTCGCCCTCGGGAATCATATAATCGCATTCCACATAGACCCCTCCCGGCTTTACCGATTTCAGGATCCGGCGGTAAAGCTCCGTTTTGACCTCATGTGTATAATGGTGCAGCGTCATCACAGTAAGCGCCGCGTCATACCGGTTTTCTCCCATGTCAAAATCAAAATAGCTCATTTGATGCACATCGATGCTCTTTCCCGGATATTTTTCCCTGAGAAGAGAGAGCATTCCCGAGGAGAGGTCCACTCCGGTCACACGGATATCCGGGAAACGCCTGAAAATCTCTTCCAATTCAAGTCCGGTGCCGATTCCCAGGTCCAGCAGATCTTTACAGTCTTCCGGCAGATACAGCGCCGGCACCCGCTTGCTTTCAGGGCCGCCGGAAATGCCGTTCGTATGCACTTCATCATATGTTTCGCAGCGGGCGTTAAAAAACGCCCCCATTTCTTCCAGTTTATCTTCCATTTCCATTCTCCTTTTCCACCCGCGAAAAAGCCGCGAAGGCTTTTTCATGAAGCTCCTTTACTTTTTCCTCCGGAAGGTCTATTTCATTGGAAAGAAGCTGAGAAGCCATGCCATGAGAGTAGAGCCACACATTGAGAAACAAATTTCTTGCTCCTTCCGTGGACAGTCCCGCGATCCGGGCGGCGTTCTCAACAGTCCTCCTGTTCCAGGGCGCATCGGCGATCTCTGAAAGGCTGCTGCCAGCCATGCAGTGATCCAGAAACAGAGCCTGGAAGATCCCCCTCTCCCGCCTTGAGAATTCCACGTAAGCGCAGCCCTGGGTGACAAGCCGGTTCTCCTCCCGGATTCCCTCCTCCATCCACTGCCTGTATACCTTGTCCATTTCCTGCTTCAGGTCGGCCTTCAGCTCTTCCATATTCCGGTAAAGCCTGAAAAGCGGCTGCGTGGAACAATGAAGCCTTTTCGCCAACGCTCTGGCGTTCAACGCGCCCGCCCCGCATTCTCTCACCAGCGAAAGCGCCCCTTCCATGACCTTTCCCTTTGTCAGCTCCGATTTTGGAGGCATAAGCTCACCCTCTTAAATAACGAACGTTACGTAACGCATGTTATTATACATCCCATTTCCCTGTCTGTCAATCCGTTTTCGTGAATTTTCTCTTTTCTTGACCGCAGGAGAAAGAACGGATATAATAAAAAGAAAAACGGTTTGGAGCGGCTTGCTTATGAAAGTGATTCATCTGATCGGCGGCGGTGATACCGGCGGCGCAAAAACACATGTGTTGAATCTTTTGCGGGAGCTTAACCGATATATCGACGCACAGCTTGTCTGTTTTCGAAAAGGCGATTTTTCCGAAGACGCCGAGCGCATGGGCATCCCCATTCATGTGATCGAATCCGGCAACCCTGCAGTGGGGCTGCGGGAACTCAAAAAGCTGATCGGTGATCAAAAGATCGACCTGATCCACTGCCACGGCGCCAGAGGCAACCTGATGGGAAATCTTGTAAAAGGCTATCTGGACGCCCCGGTGATCACAACAGTCCACAGCGACTACCGACTGGATTATCTGGGGCGGCCTGTGGCAAGGCTTTCCTACGGCACCACCAATATGCTCATGCTGCGCCGGGTAAATTACTATATCGGCGTATCCGATCCCATGACGGATATTCTGATCGATCGGAATTTTCCGGCGGACCGCATTTATACGATCTATAACGGCATTGATTTTAAGACCCCTCTCTCTCCGCTGCCAAAAGAGGAATTTCTCCGTTCTCTGGGCGTGGATTATCAGGAGGGTGACGTCATTGCGGGCATTGCGGCCCGCCTGAATCCCGTAAAGGATTACCCCACCCTGCTCAAGGCCATGAAGCTGGCGATCGTTCAAAACCCCCATCTCCGGCTCGTAGCCGCGGGAGACGGCGAAGACCTCGATATGCTCAAAAACATGGCGTCATCTTTGGGAATAGCGGACAGAGTGTGTTTTGCCGGCTGGGTCAAGGATATGAATTCCTTTTACAACGCCATTGACATCAACCTTCTCACTTCCCTTTCAGAGACCTTCCCCTATGCCCTTACGGAAGGTGCCAGAATGCACAGAGCCACCATTGCTTCCCGGGTGGGCGGCGTTCCCGTGCTGATCGATGACGGGAAAAACGGCCTTATCTTTACCCCCGGCGATGAACAGCAGCTTGCGCAGCACCTTGTCACGCTGGCGAACAATAAAGCCTTGAGGGATGAAATGGGCGAGCTTTTATATCAGAAGGCTTCCTCCGAATTTTCCATCGACCGCATGGTGGAGCACCAGCTCGAGATCTACAACAGCGTTCTCGCCAGAGAAGCGAGGAAGCGGGAAAAGAAAAAGTCCAGAGACGGCGTGATCATCTGCGGCGCTTACGGCTACGGAAACGCTGGCGACGACGCCATCCTGAAATCCATCATCCAGTCGGTAAGAAAGATCGACCGGTATATCCCCATTACCGTTCTGGCAAAAAACACGGAAAGTATCAAAAAGCGGTATCAGATCGAATCCATTTACACGCTGAACATTCCCAAAATACTGTTGGCCATGAGGAGATCCGCCCTTTATATTAACGGCGGCGGCACCCTGATCCAAAACGCCACCAGCCAGAGAAGCCTGTGGTATTATCTTTTCACGCTCCGCGCCGCCAAGGCTCTGGGAAACAAGGTGGATATGTACGGCTGCGGCATCGGCCCGGTGCAGGGAAAAAACAATATCAAGCTGGTAAAACGGGTCTTAAACCGCTCTGTGGATATCCTTACCCTGCGGGAAAGAGATTCCAAGCGAGAGCTGGAAAGCTTCGGCGTGAACAGGCCCAGCATCCGCCTCTGCTCCGACCCGGCACTGGCCCTTACCCCGGCCCCCGCAAGCGAAGCGGAGTTTTATCTGAAAAAGCACGGCCTTTCTTCCCAGGGGAATTACCTTTGCCTGATGCTCCGCACCTGGTACGGGTTTGATACAAAGGCAAAGGCTTTTGCCGCATGTATCCAGTATGCCTATGAAAAATACGGGCTCACTCCTGTGTTTATTTCCCTCAATACCTCCTATGACAGCAAAGCGGCAAAGCAGGTGGCAGAGCATCTTCAGTGCCCTTACAGCATTCTGGATGACGGGGCCGAGCCGGAGCTTCTGATCTCCGTGCTTGCCTGCATGAAAGCCATCATCTCCCTGCGACTTCACGGTCTGATCCTTTCCTCCATGAGCGGGATCCCCATGGTTGGCGTTTCCTATGACCCGAAGATCGGCTCCTTTCTGAAATATCTTGACGGCAGCAGCTGCATCGATCTGCAGGAGGTGACATCACAAAACCTCATCTCCGCACTGGATCGCGCAATGGAGCAAAGCTCCCGCAAAGAAGAGCTGAAGGAAAACGCGGCCCGCCTCAAAGAGCTGGAACGGGGCAATGCCGACGCGGTACGGGAGCTCCTAAGCGGGAGGGAGTAAAATGAACAAGCTGTATGAAAAAAGCGAGTTGTGCTTTGCACTTGTCTGGATCGGGATCTATTGTGTTGTGCAATCTTCAGCCAATCCGCTGAATGAAATAATCGGGATTAAAAATTCTGCAAGCGCCGTTTTCTGCATCATACAGGCTGCCGTTTTGCTTCTCTTTATGCGAAAAAACGGATTGCTCCGGAAGTACGGAATTTGCAGCCCCTCTGCACCGGCCCGCCAGTTTCTTTATTTCATTCCTCTTTTCTTCCTGGCTACAGGCAACCTTTGGAACGGGATTGCAGCGAATTACGATTGTCTGGAAATGATCTTTCATATTGTTTTAATGATATGCGTTGGGTTCTTGGAAGAAGTTATTTTCCGTGGCTTTCTCTTTCGGGCAATTGCAAAAAGCAGTGCAAAAGAAGCAATCGTCATTTCAAGCGTTACTTTCGGGATAGGCCATTTGCTGAACTTAGTAAACGGCAGCAATATGGAACTTACGGTAAATCTATTCCAGGTTGTGGGAGCAATCGCTTTTGGCTTTTTGTTTGTCATCCTGTATTACCGTGGCGGAAGCTTGCTTCCCTGCATCGTTACCCATTCCGCGATCAATATACTCAGCGCCTTTTCAAATGAAGCGGCACTGACAACAGAAAAGCGTATTATTTTCGCATTGATCGAATTCGCGATAATTGCCGTCTATGTTTTGATCCTGACAAAGACTCTGCCCAAAAGACAGACTATGGATGAAAGCGGGAAAACAGGCTAAGCATGAACAAATCCACCTCCGGCTTCGCCGGAGGTGGATTTGTTCTGTTCATTTCTTTTTTCCTATGATGCAGAACCGGTGCTCTTCATTTACGATAGATCCTGTTTTTTGAAGCTCAGTTTTCAGACTCTCCGGGATCACTCCGGAAAACTGTGGAAACCGGCGAGGCTGTCCGGACAGAAAAGAACGCAGGGCCTCCAAGGTGGTAAATCTTACCGTGGGATAAGCCTGATCACGGTACATCACCCTGAAACCGGTATGCAAAAAGGCCGGAAGCTGATTTTCCAAATTGAAGGAAGGAACGGATCCGGAAAGCTCCCATGAAAAAATCCGGCGAAGGTGAAGGCAGTCTTCTCCGCCGAACTGACAGGTCAGAAAAAAGCCACCGCTTTTCAGCACTCTGAAAACCTCAGAAAGCAAATACGGGCTGCCATCGCACAAGATCAAGTCAAAGCTGTTTTCGGGAAAAGGGTAAGTCTCATCAGGCCTGCAATGTATAACTGCCGTTCCCCGGGGCAGCGGAAAAGGAGCTGCGCCCGGCTCCAAAACAGCGGTGCAACGCTCCGGATCATGTCCGAGAGAGAGGAACACACTTTCCTTTTTGGGGAAAAGAAGCAGCAGGCGGGTATCGGGCTTCAGAAAGTCCAGCGCCTTTTGCCGCGGGTCCCAGGGCAGACTCTCCCGCTCGCAGCCTTCTGAGAGAAAAACAGCTTCCTTCATGTGTTCTTGTCCACCTTGTGGAAGGTTTTCAGATTGCCCTGCTTTTCGCTTCTTTTATGGAGTTCCTCCTCCACCGCCTGCAGGGGGATCCCCTCATTTACCATCAGCACCGTAAGGTGATACAGCAGGTCGCTGATCTCCATGACAGTTTCCTTCGGATCCCCGTTTTTCGCAGCTATGATGGTCTCGCTGCATTCCTCGCCGCACTTTTTCAGTATTTTATCCAGCCCCTGATCGAAGAGATAACAGGTATAAGAGCCTTCCTGCTTCTCATTTTTCCGCTTCAGCACGGTTTCATAAAGGTTCTGCAAAGCATTCATTTGTCCTGTTCCTTCCCTTCGTTTTTGATCAATCCCTTAAAAAAACAGCTGTGGCTCCCGGTGTGGCAGGCCGCTCCCGTCTGCTTGACACGGAACAGCAGCGTGTCGTCGTCGCAGTCGGCAAAAGCGCTTACCACCCTCTGGAAGTGTCCGGAGGTCTCCCCCTTGTGCCACAGGGCGTTCCTGCTCCGGCTGAAGAACCAGGTTTCCCCGGTCTCCAGAGTTCTGCGCAGAGCTTCCCGGTTCATATAGGCCAGCATCAGCACCTCGTTTGTGTCGTCATCCTGGATCACGGCAGGGACAAGGTCCGATTTTACAAAATACCTCTCCAGCTCGTCTTCCAGGGCGCTTTGATTTTTATGGCGCCTTCCTGAGATCTTCTGGCAGGCGATGATGGAAGCCCTGAGATCCAATACACCGCTGTAGATCGATTTTCCGGCGATCGCGCCGTACAGTCCCAGATTGTGAAGGGCCACAAGATCCAAAAGGCTGCTTACCCCGCCGCTTGCGATGATATTGCATCTCACCGCCTGGTTCAGCTTGTCAAGCATGGCCATATTGGGGCCGTTCATCATGCCGTCGTGGGAAATATCGGTAAAGATGATATACCGCACGCCCAAGGCGTCCATTTGCTTTGCAAGCTCGATGTAATCCACTTCGCTCTGCTCGGTCCAGCCCTCCGCAGCGGCCTTTCCGTCCAGCGCGTCTATTCCCACGGCTATCTTCTTTCCGTGCTTTTTTACAGCGCTGCGCACAAATTCCGGATCCCGCAGAGCCGCCGAGCCAAGGATCACACGGCTGACTCCGTGCTCCAGATAAAAATCCACCGTGCTCATATCACGGATCCCGCCGCCCACTTCAACATGAAGGCTGGTATTTTCAAGCACATCGAATATCAGGGAAGCGTTGCGGGGAGAACCGTCCTTCGCGCCGTCAAGGTCCACCATGTGGAGCCAGTGGGCTCCCTGCTCCTGAAAGGAAAGGGCTGTGAAAACAGGGTCCGCCGCCACCACCTCCGCCGTGCTGTAATCGCCCTGGGAAAGCCTGACGCAGCTTCCCTGATACAGATCGATCGCAGGTAAAATGATCATATCAATCGCCATGCGATACCTTATTCACACAAAAGCCTTAAAATCAACCTTTTGTGTCTCCTCGGTATCGCCCCTTTCTTTATTATTTTCTGACTATTTCTCCTGCCGGCTGCAGTACCGATTCAGCAGGTAATCAATATAGTCCTCACGGTCAAAAAGCCGTCTGCTTTCCGGATCGCCACAGGTCTCAGCGAGCTTCCTGAGAGGCACTGTGGCACGTATGCGTTGGGCAATGCTCCTGCCTTCCGAAAGATTTTCCAGGATCGTCTTCGCGCCGTCCCGCTTCAAATTTCCCAAAAGCCACTGCTTTGCGGGAATGCCAATGTTTGGGGTCACGTTGAAATCACCGTCTATGTACAGCACGGGAGCTGAGATCTTTCCCGGCTGCTCTGTGGAATCGTCCTGCAAAAGCTCACAGTACCACTCGCTTTCTCCCCGACCAAAAACGGCCTTTAAATCAGGTGCATCGAAATGCCTTAATGTGTGCTGCACCAGCTTATCCGGCAGTCTTTCCAGATCATCACCTGTAACCCATATTGGATAAAGCTTCTCAGCCTCTCCGTCACAGGAGCCCTGATGCACAAAACATGCAAAGGGTATGCCTATGGCTTCACAGCGCTTTTCCAGCTCCAATCTGCCGATCAGTTCTTCTATCTTCGGAAGCTCCGGCAATGTCCTTTTGTTTACAAAGACCTGTATTCTGGGCGCGATCCCATTCTCCAAAAGCATATCGATAGCCTTCAGGATATCCTGATATGCTCCCTGACGTCCGGTGAAATAGTCTGTCAGTTCCGCGCCTCCAAAAAGGGTAAGCTGAACATAACGCAACCCCAATGACTTAAGCCAGGGCGCATACTTCTCGTCTTTGGCCAAGCGCCAAACGCTGGCAAGCTCATAGTGTTCGGGAGCTTTCGTAGAAAGCTGATCACACAGCTCCCACTTTTCCCGATAATCATCTCCGAAATCCGGCTCACGGTTCCAGTCGTACACGGTAAGGGTTTCCGCAAAGGGCCGGAACGCTTCCGCCGCAGCTTTCAAATCTTCTGCGGAAAGCCGGGGGTTACTTCTCCAGCCCACAAAGCAATGGCGGCAGCGGTTGGGACAGCCCAGCATATCCAGGGCTATCGTGATGTTTTCATACTGCATTCTGTTGTTTCCTTTATAAAACGCCTTTGGAGGAAAGCACTCCCTCGCCGGTGATTTTCAGTGCGTCCTTCAGCGCGTGGGCGCAGGCTTTGAACATGGCCTCGATCATGTGGTGGGAATTCTTCCCGTATTTGCATTCGAGATGAAGGGTGATCCCGGCATTTCCAGAGAAGGCCCGGAAGAATTCCTCTGTCATGCAGGTGTCAAAATCTCCCACCCGCTCCTGGGGAAATTCCCCATGGAACACCAGGAAAGGTCTACCGCACACATCGGCGGCGGCAAAAGCCAAAGCTTCATCCATGGGAATAAAAGCACTGCCATAGCGCCGGATCCCTTCTTTTTTACCCAGTGCCTGATAAAAGGCCTGACCCAAAACGATGCCGGTGTCCTCTATGGTGTGGTGGCAGTCCACTTCCCAATCACCCGCCGTTTTCACCTTTAGACCAAAGCCGCCATGGACCGCCAGAGCGGTCAGCATATGGTCAAAGAAGCCCACTCCGGTGGAGATACTGATCTCTCCGCCATCTAAAGAAAGCTCTACCGAAACATTGGTCTCCTTTGTTTCCCGGTAGATCTGCGCATACCGTTCCATCAGACATCTTCCCTTCTTATCAGATACTGCTCCATGGCAGTGCAAAAAGCTTCGTTTTCTTCGCAGGTCCCGCAGGTCACCCGCAAAAGGCCGCCTGTATACCGCACGGCAATACCCTTTTCCCACAAAAAGCGGTAAAGCGCTTCCGCGTCTGGCATACAGAGAGCGGCAAAATTGGTTTCGCCGGAAAGCATCCGGAACCGGCCCGGGAATTTTTTCCGAAGTCCTTCGATCCCATCCGCAAGCTCCTTCTGAGAAGCCAGAATTTTTTCCTTCGCAAGCCGCAGCTCGTCCTTTCTTCGAAGGACTGCCGCGCCCATCAGCTGAGACACGGCATTTACATTGTAGGGAGATTTTACTGCCCGCACCGCGTCGATCAGCTCTTTGCGGCCCACCGCAAACCCCAGCCGCAGCGCCGCCATTCCGATAGCCTTGGAGCAGGTGCGCAGGATCAGCAGATTATCGTAGTCTTCAAATTCGGGCAAAAGGCTCTGATCGGAAAAATCCATATAGGCTTCGTCTAAAACCACCAGAGCGTTTACCCCCCGCACCAGCCGTCGGATCTCCTCTCTGGAACAAACGATGGAGGTGGGATTGCAGGGATTGCTGAAGATCAACAGTTTTACCTTTTCATTGTTGCAGGTTTCAATGAGCTTGTCAACATCCAGCCGAAAATCTTCCTTCGGGATCCGCACATGGCGTACTTCCTGGACATGGCCGTTTTGCTCGTACATGGAGAAATCCGGCTCCACCGTGGCGTATGCCTCTCCCTTTTGAAGGAACCCGGAAAAGATCACGGTGATAAGCTCATCGGAGCCGTTTCCCGCCGCTACATTTTCCGCAGGAACCCCGTAAAGCTCTCCAAAGGCCGCACAAAGCTCAGAAGCGTTGGGATCCGGATACCGGCGGAATTCCAGTTCGGAAAGGGCACGTTGGACCTTTTCTACCGCGGCTTCGGGCAGCGGAAGAAAGGATTCGTTGGCGTCCAATCGGATCATTCCCGAAGCATCCCCCGGTGAATAAGGCTTTAGCGCTTTCAATTTGCCGTTTAACTCATACATCCGCCATTCCCTCCCAGGGCTTATTTTTCAAGCCGTATCCTGATGGAATTGGCGTGAGCGGTAAGCTCTTCCGTTTCCGCCAGCCTAATGATATGATTGGCTGCCTTCAGCAGCTCGTCCTTCGGATAATAGATAAAGCTGGACTTCTTGATAAAGTCATCCACGGAAAGAGGAGAGAAAAACCGGGCGGTGCCGGATGTGGGAAGCACATGGTTTGCCCCCGCGAAATAATCCCCCAAAGGCTCCGGGGAGTAATTTCCCAGGAAAACAGAGCCCGCATTATCCAGCTTGCCAAGGTATTCAAAGGGATTCTCGCAGCAGACCTCCAAATGCTCCGGAGCCAGAGAGTTGGCAAAATCCACGGCGTCCTCCATGGTTTCGCAGACAATGACAGCGCCAAAGCTGTCCAGAGACCGGTTGATGATATCCTTCCGTGAAAGGCCTTCAAGCTGCCGGTACAGAGCGCTTACCGCGGCTTCCGCCAGCTCTCTGCTGTTTGTGATCAAAATCGAGGAAGCCATGGGGTCATGCTCCGCCTGGCTCATCAGGTCCGCCGCAAGATAGTCCGGATCGGCGGACCGGTCCGCCAGGATCAGGATCTCGCTGGGCCCGGCGATCATGTCGATGTCCACCGTGCCATAAAGCTGCTTTTTTGCCGTGGCAACAAAAATATTGCCCGGTCCCACGATCTTGTCCACCTTTGGCACGGTTTCCGTTCCGTAAGCCAGGGCCGCCACTGCCTGGGCGCCGCCCATCAGGAATACCCGGTCCACGCCGGCAATAAGGGCCGCCGCTATGATATTGGGATCAGGCTTTCCGGCCCTGCCGGGAGGCGTGGCCATAATGATCTCTCCCACCTCCGCCACCTTGGCGGGGATCACGTTCATCAGAACAGAGGAAGGATAACCCGCCGTGCCGCCGGGCACGTACACGCCCACTTTGTGCAGGCCCCGCACCCGCTGCCCCGTAATGATCCCATTCGGCATAGGATCAATACGGCTCTGCTGCTTCTGCCGCGCATGAAAGGCCCTTATATTTTCGGCAGCCAGTTTCAGAGATCCCAGAAAATCCGGGTCGCACTCCTTGCTGAGCTCTTTCATTTCAGAGCGTGTCAATTCAAGCGTATCCGGCGTCCAGCCGTCAAATTTTCTGGAAAACTCCTTTACGCTTTCATCTCCACCCTCCCGGACGGCTTTGATGATCTCGTCCACGGCTTTTTCCACAGCGGGATCCGCGGCTCCCGTTCTTGATTTCAGTTCTTCAATAAAAGCGGCGCAGGCCTCCCTGCCGCCGGTCACTGTCTTGATCACGGTTCTTCCCCTCCTCTTTTTACCTCTTGCTCCAGCTGAGCGGCCAAAGCCTCTATCTCCCGCTTTCTCAGCTTCATGGCAGCCGGGTTTACAATGAGCCTTGCGGAAATATCCGAAATGCGCTCCACCACCTCCAGGCCATTTTCCCGAAGGGTAGCGCCGGTCTCCACAATATCCACGATGCCGTCCGCCAGGCCTAAAAGCGGGGCCAGCTCTACCGAGCCCTCTATTTTGATGATGCGCACATCCATGGCCTTGCTTTCAAAAAAGCGCCTCGCCACATTGGGATATTTGGTGGCTATCGTTTTGCTTTGGTAGCCGGAAAAGAAATCCGTCCCTTTGGGGCAGGCCAGGGCAAAGCCACATTTGCCAAAGCCCAGATCCAAAATTTCAAAAAAACGGCCGCCGTGCTCCTGAATCACATCTTTTCCCACCACGCCCAGCTCACAGACGCCATGCTCCACATAGGTCAGCACATCGGGGGCCTTTGAGAGGACCACCTCCAGCACCGGAGAGCTTTCCGGGCCGCTTACCGGGAGGATCAGCCTTCTGCCCTTTTCCCGCAGCGCGGTGCAATCCATGCCGGACTGCTCCAGGAGCCCTACCGTAGATTTTTCCAGCCTGCCCTTTGTCAGGGCCATACGCAATGGCTTCATGGCCTTTCCCCCTTTCCCACCGGCAGTTCTTCTTTGATTTCCCCGATTCGGATCACCTTTTTAAGCCCTGTTTTTTCCGCGTATTCCAGAGATTCTTCCAGCGTACAAAACACCGAGCATTCGCAGGACGTTCCCTGTGAGACCAGGCTGGCCGCCAGCTTTTGGGCCTGTATCTCAAAGCCCGGCTCTCCATAGAGCAAAACGGTGGGCTTTTCTTCCTCTTCGAATGGAGCGGGCAGCAGGGCCGCAGCCGCGTCCAAATCCAGGGCAAAGCCCACCGCCGGCATGGGCATGCCGAATTTCCCGCAGAGATCGTCGTACCTGCCGCCGGAAAGAATGGCATCTCCGTGATCCTGCACGTAGGCGCTGAACACCGCCCCGGTGTAGTAATCATTGGACTGCACCAGCCCCAGGTCCACCATCAGCCTGTCTCCCAGGCCCAATTCCTTCAAAGAATCATAAAGCCTTTTCAGGGAGGCCAGCATTTCTCTGCTTTCTTCATCGGTACACCAGCGCTCCGCTTCCCGAAGGACCTCTTCTCCACCGAAAAGCCGGGGCAGCCGCTTCATGGCCTCCACCGCCGGAGTATTTCCCAGAGGATCCAGCAAAACGCTGAGCATGCCGTAATTTTTCGATTCGATGGCGTCCCGCAGCTCTTCCCGCTGCTCCTCCCGAAGGGGAAGGCGGTCTGCCAGAGCCCGGAACAGCCGGGCGTGGCCGATCTCGACCCGGAAATCCGGAATGCAGGCTGAAAGGGCCTCCACCGCCAGAGAAATGGCCTCCAGATCAGCACGTAAGCCGGAAGCGCCCAAAAGCTCGATCCCCATTTGAGTGCATTCATCGCTGCGTCCGGAAAGATCGGGGCGGTTGCGGTAGATCCGCTGGTTGTAGAACAGTCGTAAGGGCCGGGGGCTGCTTTGCAGCCGGGAAGCGGCCATTCTGGCAATGGGCAGGGTGGAATCGGGTCGCACCACCAAAAGCCTGCCGTGATTATCTGTGGTTTTATACATTTCCTGCTGGGGCAGCGCCGCCCCGGAGAGGCTGAACACATCGTAATACTCCAACCCCGGGGTCATCACCTCGTGATAACCCCGCAGCGCGAACACATGGGAAAGCCGCTTCTGTACCTCCCGCTGAGCCCGGCATTCTCCCAAAAGAATATCCCGGGTCCCCTCCGGGGTGATCCTGCTGTAGGTCTTCATAAGGCCGCCTCCTTCGCTTTAGTACACTACTATAATAAATTTCCGGGGCCCGTTTGTCAAGCCCCGGTATATCGATCTATAAAAAAGCTTCACGCCGTGCCACTCTCCAATATTGTCAGAGCCGCTCTTTCGCAGTCAATTTCCACCATGGCGCCCAAAGGCAGCACCGTCATTGGCGTGCGGTGTCCGAAATCCACATTGACCAAAACGGGCAGGTCCTCCCGGCGTACCTCATCTCTCAACACCTTGAGCAGGATTTGCTTTTCCTCCTCGCTCATGGCGGTGGTGATCAGGCCCGCGCATTTTTCCAATGCGCCGCAGGCCGCCAGGGCCCGCCAGCCGTGGAGCCCTGCCAGGGCGCTTCCATAAGGAGAGCCGTTTTCAAGAAACAGGATACACCCTTCCCACTGGTCTTTTCCGGGAAATATTTCTGTTCCCATGATCTGCTGCAGGGGCCCAAGGCAGCCGCCCAGCAGTCTTCCCCGCACGGTGCCCCGTCCCTGAAGGATCTGATAACCGGGATTGTCGTGCCAGATAATTTCTGCTTCCGGCCTATTTTGCCACTCGATCTGGGTATACCGGGGACAGGGCTCTACCGGGCCGATCGGTTCCCCTGAAAACAGCGCCTTGCAGACAGCGTTTTTCGTATAGGGATCCAGGCTGCCCGGCTGCGCGATGGGAGTGAGCAGATTCGGGCCGTAATAGCTCATCACACCGGCATGGGTGAAACAGGCGCACAGAGTGGTGATATCTGAGTAGCCAAGAAGTATTTTGGGATTTTCGTGAATGGCTTTGAAATCGATATAGGGCAGCAAACGGTAGGAATCATCTCCGCCCATGGTGGCAATGATCCCCTTTACCCGCGGGTTTTTCAGGGCCCAGGTCAGATCTTCCGCACGGGCCTCGGGATTCCGGTACAAATACTCGCTGCCGCGAAGGGCGTGAGGCGTTTCCACCACATGCAGGCCAAAGCATTCCTCCAGCCGCTTCTTCCCCAATTCATAGCGCCAAAGCATATCGCTGTCTCCGGCGCGGCCGCCGGAAATGGAAATGGCCGCTATCGTGTCGCCTTGCTGCAGCCTTGCAGGCTTACTCAATTTGATCATGGAAGGTCTTTCCTCTCAAAGCTGTTGGTTTCAGAACAAAAGTCCTCAGAACAGTGTTGTCTGGCTGCTTTCCGGCATTCCGGAAAGAGTTCCAACGCTCCTGAGAGTCTCTATCACGGCGCTGGACACCTTGGCCCTTGATTGCAGGTCGTCCACCGAAATGTATTCCCCGCCGTTCTTTCTGGCCTCCACAAGGCTGTCCGCGGCGGATCCACCCACACCACTCAAAGAGGAAAAGGGCAGGCGTATTTTTCCGTCTTCCACCAGAAAGCGATTGGAATCAGAACGATAGAGATCTACCGGAAGCACTTCAATGCCCCTCGCCAGCATTTCGTTAATGATCTGCAGGGTACCGAATTCTCCCTCTTCCTTGGCGGAGGCCTCCCGGTTTTTGATCTTGGTATCGAGAAGACTCATCTTTTCCTGCACCGCGCCCTTCCCTTTTCCGGCGGCGGCGCCGTCAAAATCTTCGTGGCGAACGGTAAAATAGGCCGCGTAAAATTCCACCGGCTTATGCACCTTGTACCAGCCGAGCCGTAGAGCGGCGATCATGTAAGCGGCGGCATGGGCTTTGGGGAACATGTATTTTATCTTAAAGCAGGAATCGATGTACCACTGGGGTACATTGTGCTCCTTCATGGCGTTGATGTGTTCCTCGGTCAACAGCTTTGTGGCCTTTCCCTTTCGTACAATCTCCATGATCTTGAAGGCCATTTTTGGCTCAAGCCCTTTATTCAGCAGGTAGACCATGATGCTGTCGCGGGTACCGATGACCTCGGAAATGGTGCAGGTCTTGTTCTGGATCAGCTCCTGGGCATTTCCCAGCCAAACATCTGTACCGTGAGAAAGGCCGGAGATCTGCAGAAGGTCGGAGAAAGTCTTTGGATGGGATTCCTCCAGCATGCCGCGCACGAAATTCGTGCCCAGCTCCGGCAGAGACAGGGTGCCTGTCTGCACGCCGCCAAGATCTTCACTGGTCACGCCCAGGGCTGCGGGAGATTCAAACAGGCTCATGACCTCCGGGTCGCTCATGGATACCTTCATAACAGGGATCCCGGTGTACTCTTCGAGATAGTGATAAATGGTGGGCACATCGTGTCCGAGCTCGTCCAGCTTGCACACATTGTCGTGGATGGAATGGAAGTCGAAATGCGTGGTGATGTTGTCCGATTTCTGATCGTTGGCAGGGTGCTGTACAGGGCAGAAATCGTAAACCTCCATGCCCCGCGGAATAACGATCATTCCTCCGGGGTGCTGGCCGGTGGTGCGCTTGATCCCGGTGCAGCCCATGGAAAGGCGCTTTTCCTCCGCCTTGTGGAAGGTAATGCCCCGTTCCTCGGCATACTTTTTCACATATCCGAAGGCGGTCTTATCCGCC
>CAZNZS010000028.1:0-26255 GCA_964577585.1 uncultured Acutalibacter sp. | reverse complement strand
CGTGGCCATCGTCAACCAGATCGTCTTCATTTTTAACCTGACCATTTTCGGCGGGCTTTCGGGCGCTTCCATTTTCGGCGCTCAGTTCTTCGGAAAGGGCGACCAAAAGGGCGTGCGGGATACCTTCCGCTTCCGGGTCATCTTTTCCGCTGTCGTGCTGGTTTTGGGGATCGGCATATTTCTGCTGTTCGGAGAAAATCTCTTTCAGCTTTATCTGAACGAAGAGGCCTCCAGCCCGGCGGATATCGCCGCCACGCTGGAATACGCAAAAAGCTACATGTACGTCATGCTTTGGGGGCTTCTGCCCTTTGTGGCCGTGCAGTGCTTTTCCAGCGCCCTGCGGGATACAGGAGAAACCTTTTCCCCCATGGTGGCAAGCGTGATCGCCATCTCCGTAAATCTCGTGCTGAACTATCTGCTCATCTTCGGCAGCTTCGGCTTCCCGAAAATGGGCGTTGCCGGCGCGGCTCTGGCAACGGTCATCGCCCGGTATCTGGAAGCAATTTACCTCATTTTCAGGACCTACCGCCACAAGGAGAAATTCCAATTCCTGGAGGGCGCGTTCCGCAGTCTGCGGGTGCCTCTCCCCCTGTGCAAGCGCATTGCTGTTACGGGCACTCCCCTGCTTGTCAACGAGGCGCTGTGGTCCATGGGCATGGCCGCCATTCAGGTGTGCTACGCCACAAGGGGACTTACAGCCGTGGCCGCCTGCAATATCGAATCCACGGTGTACAACCTGTTTTCCATTTTGATCATGGCTTCCGGCAACGCCGTAGGGATCCTGTCCGGCCAGCTTTTGGGCGCCAACAATATCGACGGCGCCAAGGACGCGGTGAGAAAGCTTTTGTTCCTGACCGTGGTGACCAACATGGGCGTGGGACTTTTGATCATCGGCACCGCTCCCTTTACGCCCTACATCTATAACACGGAACCCGTCGTGCGGGAAACGGCTACAAAAATGCTGATGATCATCGGCGCTTTCATGCCGCTGATGTCCTACATAAACGGCTGCTATTTTACCATTCGCTCCGGCGGAAAGACCTTTATCACCTTCCTGTTCGACTGTGTGTTTACCTGGGTGGTTTGCCTGCCCATTGCGTATATTGCCTGTACCTTTACGAACCTTTCCGTGGTGGGCGTATTTTTCTGCGTCCAGTGTGCGGACTTTATCAAGGTGATCATCGGCGCCGTCATGATCCATTCCGGGATCTGGGCGAATAATGTAGTGAAGTAGTTGTTAACTGTTAGTAATTAGTTGTTAGAGAAAGGCAAGGGTTCCTGTCTGTCATCTCTGAGAAAAGAGATGCAACGTATCTTTTGGATACGCGGCATCTTTACGAAGGATCTCGTCCTTTAGTTGTTAGATGCTAGATGCTAGATTCTAGATGCTGGACGGTGGTTGCGCCTTCGGCGCAATGAAGGAGGGGCAACTAAATTGTAGTTTAGCGCTCACCCCTTGGCCCCCCTGAAAGGGGGGCTGTCACGGCGAAGCCGTGACTGGGGGGTTGTACAATTGCAGCGGTAAAACCCCTCCACCGCCGTTCGGCGGTCCCCCTCCCCTTTCAGGGGTGAGCGTGTCCCAGTGGGACACAAGCTGCGAACTGACCGAGCCGAAGGCGAGAAAGGCAAGAGTTTGTGCCTTTCTGTTAGCATTGCTAAATTCCAATTTACTTGTGTAACCCTCGGTCGGGCCACGCAGGAAAAAACACCTGTTGCTGCCTTCACGAGTGGGTGCAGCGGCACGCTGCAAATTCCAATTTAGCGGTGCCTTTAGGCTCCCCTTGCTCGTAAGAGTAAGGGTGGCATCTGTAAGGCTGACGGAGGGGTTTCTCTTGTCCCTTCGTTTCCCCTAAAACCAATTGTCGGTTGTCAGGCAAAGATCGAAACATTAAGGCGTGGGCTTTGTGTTTTGCAGGTATGCTGCCCCAAAGGAGTATGAAAGCGATGAAGAAAAAAACTGTGACCGGTGCGCTGATCATGGCGGTAGTGATCATTCTTTCCGTGCCGCTTGGCGCAAACCGTTCCTTTTTCCGTTTGCGCGAGGACGCCATGGAGGCGTATTATTACGACAGCACGGGCTATGCCGTGTATAGCGGCCTGGACAGCAGAGTTGCGGCGGCCCGGAATCTTGTTACCGTGGCGGAGCGCTATGTGGACGGCAATCCCGGTCTTGACCCCTATATAGATGAACTGCGGTATCGGGCGGATCACCTGGAAAACATGTATGAGTTCCGGGGCTGTGAAGAAGAGGTGGAAGCAAACCTTCTCTTGGGCCAAGCCGCCGAAGCTCTGTATGAACAGCTTGAGGGGATCGCCTTAGAGGAAAAAGACGAGAAATATCCCACAGAGCTGATCGCCAATATAGAGTCAGAGCAGGATAAGCTTGCCCGCAGCAGCTATAACGATGGGGCCAGGGAGTATAACGAAAAGCTGGAAAACTCACCGGTGAAGCTCCTTGCGAAGCTTACCGGCACAGAGCCAATGGGTGTTTTTGAATAAGGCCTTCAGTCTGCTGCTTTGCGGAGAAGGACGGACCGTGTCAGAGCCGGAGCGATCCGGCCTTGATTTTTTAAGTAAGGAAGCTCTGATTCAATCAACAGACCGGATCGGCGAGAAGATATTCCGTATGTCAAAGGCCCAAAATTGCAGGAATACTTGGTGTATTTCAAGATTTTGGGGCAAAGACAGGCGGAATATCTGTCGCCAAGGCGCGCCTCGGTGATTTATTCAGAGGTTCCTGAAAGGAGCTGCGTTATGAGAAAACATTTTACACGGTTGTTTGCCCTGTCCCTGACCGCGGCGGTTTTTATGGCCGCCGCCGTTCCCGCGCTGGCCGCTGTTCCGGATCGCCCGGAGAACATGTATGTGCTGGACGAGGCCGGGGTGCTGGATGACGCCACGGAGCGGGAGATCATACGGGGCAGCGAAGGGCTGTTTGAGGAGACCGGGGGAGAGATCGCGGTTGTCACGGTGGACTTTCTGGACGGCCAGGAGATCGATGATTACGCTTACGATTTGTTTGACGTCTGGGAAATCGGATCCTCGGAAAGGAATAACGGGCTTCTGCTGCTCCTTGCCATAGGGGAAGACACTTACTACGCCATGCCCGGGTATGGGATCGAGGAAGAATTCTCCGGCGGTGTGCTTCAGGATATGCTTCAGGAGTATCTTGAACCGGATTTTGCCGGCGGCGAATACGATGCGGGGGTAAAGAAATTTTACCGGGCCGCCCTGGAAAAGATGAGATCCATCAGCTACGATGACGGGTACGATGATCCGTATGATGACGGATATGGTGATGGCTATGAAAATTATGACGGCTATGATACCTCCCGCCACAGCTTTTTCAGGACCGTTATCAGGTGGCTGGCCCGCCTGGTGATGATCGTGATCGTGATCGCCGTGATCGTGACCATCATTTCGGCGCTCAGTGGCGGCGGGCGTGGAAACGGCCCCGGCAGCGGCGGAGGCGGTGGAGGCTTCTGGCGCGGTATGTTTATCGGCAATATGCTCGGCAGCAGGCGGCACAGGAGCTGGTATAATCCGCCCCCGCCTCCCTTTGGCGGTCCGGGCCCGCGTCCCCCGAGAAACGGTGGAGGCCGCCCAGGAGGCTTTGGTGGTTTCGGCGGTTCCGGGGGCTTCGGCGGTCATTCCGGCGGATTTTCCCACGGCGGCAGGCCGGGCGGTCATTCCGGAGGATTCTCTCACGGCGGCGGTTCCCGCGGCGGCGGAGCGGGAAGAAGATAAAGACTTTGCAGGAGGATCAGTCATGCCGGAAAAGAAATATTTCCTTTTTGATCTTGACGGGACCCTTGCCGATACCGGTGAGGGAATCATGAAAAGCGTGCAGCATGCCCTTGCTTTTTTCGGTTACGGAAAAGAGCCGGAGGAAAAGCTGCGGCGCTTTATCGGTCCTCCGCTCGACAGCTCTTTCCGGGAGTTTTACGGCTTTTCCGAAGAGCAGGCCCTGGAGGCAGTGGAAAAATACCGGGAAAGGTATCGCGTGAAGGGCGTATTCGAAAGCCCGCTGTATCCCGGCATGAAGGAGCTGCTGGAAAAGCTTTCAAAAAAGGCCACGCTGTGCCTTGCCACCTCAAAGCCCTTCCACTTTGCGGGTCAGATCCTGGAAATGAGGGGGATATCCGGCTTTTTCTCCGTTGCGGTGGGGGCGAATCTGGACGGCACAATGACCGATAAAGCCCAGGTGATCGGGGAAGTGCTCCATCGGCTGGGAGATCCGCCGAAGGAGCAAGCGGTCATGATAGGCGACCGCCGCCATGACATCATAGGCGCTGCTTTGCAGGGCATCGATTCCGTCGGCGTGGAATACGGCTTTGCCGAAGAAAACGAACTGCAAAGCGCCGGAGCCACCTGGACTGTTCCAACAGTGGAAGCTCTTTTGGCTCTCTGCGAAGAGCTTTGCGAAGGCTGAAATACAGGAAATCAAAAGAAACGCAGGCAGCCACTCCAAAATAGGAGTGGCTGCCCGTTTGTTAGAGAAAAGAAGAAAAATATGAAAAAGAATATGGTTTCAGGAAAAACATGCCTCAGAGCAGTGGGCTGTCCGTGTCCGAAATTACTGCTCCTTTTTGAAGGGCACGGGAAATTCCTTTCGGGCCACAGATAAGAAACGCTCCAAAAGGCTGTCGTTTCCGGTGGAAAGCTTGTAGAGCCGCAGCATGGAGATAAGGCCCTGCTCGTTTGCGCTGAGCTCACGGATGGAGGTGGGCTTCAGATGCTCCGGGTCCGAAAATACCTCTCTTACCTTTTCTACGCTTTCCGAGAACAGCTCCGGGTGAAAAAACACATCCGGCGGAATATCAAGTATGCCGGCCAGCATTTGAAGATCCGTGAGAGTAAAGGCGATCTTTCCGGCTTCCTTGTAAGAATATGCGGAGCGGCTGTATCCCAGGGCATCCGCGACCGTGCGCTGCAGGAAACCGGCACTGGAGCGCAAATTCTTGACGGCTGCCGCAATTTCTTCGGCTTGGATCCATTTCATATCCTCATCCTCTTTTGAAAACAGACTTCAATTTCTTGTCTCTGATCCATAAAGATGAACTGTATGGGCATAGTATGCCTATACAGTTTATTCAAGTGTAGCATAATCGCCCGTATAATTCAAGTACATCTAGCCAGGCAATACATTTTTACTGGAGCTTGAACACAGAGATGTATTGGCCGGCAGGGTATGGGGGCGAATGTTGGTTGCTGAATTATTGTGAGATAGGAAAAAGAATAAGAAAGTACAGAAAAGCGTGTCATTTGTCTCAGGAAGACCTGGCTGCGCGGGTGGATATCTCCACTACGCACATGAGCCATATCGAGACCGGAAATACAAAGCTCAGCCTGCAGGTCCTGGCCGCGCTGGCGCAGGAAATGGCTGTCAGCACGGACGAACTGCTTTTCGGTAGGCCCTGCGGAACAGAGGATTTTCCTGAAAACGATTTGATCCGGATGTTCAGGCACTGCTCTCCCGGACAGATCGAGGTCATACGGGAGATAGCTGCCGCGGCAAAAAGCGCAATGGACAGGCATCTGCAGGATGCCTGATGCACGGCAGGATAAATGATCGCTCATTTGGAGATCTTGTTCTTTTCCCCATAGAAGCGGAGCAGTTCCTCCGAAACATAGTCCTGGATCTTTCGGAGAAGCTGTTCTTTCTCGAAAATGGCGTCATAAAGACGAATGGAGCTGATAAGCTCCCGTTCAGCGGGCTTCAGGTCCGTTATAGAGGATAATTCCGCACGCGCTTTTGGCTTTGCGGAGATCTGTGAGCCGGGGTTCTTCAAAAGCTCCGGCTGGAAAAACAGCTCCGGAGAAAAGCCGAATGTGGCCGCCAGCTTCTGCAGATCCTCAATGCTCAGATTCACCTTGCTGTTTTCCTTATAGGCATAGGTAGAACGGCTGAGGCCCAATAATGACGCCACAGCCCTTTGGGAAATACCCATCCTTTTGCGAAGGTCCTTTATCATGCCGGCTATTGTTTCGTTTTTTACCAATTCCATGGGAAGTCCCCCCATTTCAGCAGAGGTAAGCTCCGACAAGAAATTCCGGAACACGTGAGGACGGCATAAAAGCAGGTGCTTTCCATAACACTTCCATGCATAAAATGCCATCCTGCAATAATTTGTTATTACAAACATACCACCTGATTAAAAAATTGTCAATTGAGAATAACTGAATTTTGCTTTCTGCGGGCACAAAATTGGTTTTGGTTGCATTTTCCGGGCAATTGTGGTACGATAGCAGTGGTATCCGGCGCGTGATATTCCATTTTTTGCTGCCGGTGAATAGAAAAGGAGGAAAAGTATGTCTCCTAAAATGGTAGAACTGCACGATGTTGACGTGCCTTCCTTTTTGCAGGTCCTTGACAGCTGCGAGGGAGAGGTCTATTTGATGACCCGCGACGGCGACAGGCTCAACCTGAAGAGCAAGCTTTGCCAGCTTGTGGGCCTTACCAGATTGATCGAGGGCGGAAAAATCGCTGAAGCCTTCATCATGTGTGAGCGGGAAAGCGATGAATCCAAGCTGTTCCGCTTCAATCTGTACAAAAAGCAGACGGAGGATGCGGAATAAAGGGCGGCCGGGGTGCCGTCTTTTTTTCTGGAAAGATCCGGTATGACAAAAAGAAACTATTCACGGAGAAAAAGACCGGGACCAATGGGAAAGCGCCAGGCCGTTTCTCTTTTGTTGGTGCTTCTTCTCGCGGCGGTCCTTTGGGTGGTCGGAGAGAACGGCCTGCCGGAGGTATTTTCTCCCCAAAGCCAGCCAAGCGGCGCCGGTGTGCCGTCTTATAACTTTGACGAAGACGGGCTGAGCGTGTTTTTCCTTGACGTTGGGCAGGGCGACAGCGAGCTGATCCGCTATAAAGAGGGCGATGAGATCTTTACCGCCCTGATAGATACCGGCGAATATGCCTACGCGGACGGCCTGACAGAGTATCTTCAGGAGCTGAACATAAAACGCATCGATGCTCTGATATGTTCCCATCAGCACACCGACCACATGGGCTGCATGGCAAGGATTGTTCAGCGGTTTGAGATAGGAAGCGTCTATATGCCCAGGCTTCCCGATGAATTGGTTCCCACTGGCTCTGCTTATGAGGCGCTGCTGAGGGCCATTGAAAAGGAGGGAATGAAGGCGAAGGTCCTGCGGGCAGGCGCAAACATTTCCGCCCCGGAGGTGCTTTCCTTTGAGGTGCTTTCTCCGGCGGAAAACGAAGAATGGGACGATTTGAACCATTATTCCGGCGTAATCCGCCTTTCCTACGGAGAAACCTCCTTCCTGTTTACAGGGGACGCGGAATCGGAAAACGAACGGGCTATGTTGAATAACGGAGCAGAGCTTCAGGCGGACGTGCTGAAATGCGGGCACCACGGTTCCTCCACCTCCACCACCAAAAAATTTCTGAAGACCGTAGATCCTTCCTGCGCTGTCATCAGCTGCGGGAAAGACAATTCTTACGGCCACCCCCACAGGGAAACGGTAGAAAGCCTTGAGGAAAGCGGCGTGCAGATCTGTCGCACAGACCGGGACGGGACAATACTGATAAAGAGCGACGGCAGAGCGGTTTCCCTGCAGAAGGGGCTTCCTTCCGTCGCATCTGCGGAATAAAGGAGAAAAGGTATGGAAAAGCTTACACAGGAAAAAAGAGAGTTTATCGAATTCATGATGGCGGCGGATGTGCTGCGATTCGGCAGTTTTGTAACCAAAAGCGGGCGCAATACCCAGTATTTTATCAATACCGGGAACTATAAGACCGGCGCCCAGCTTTCCCGCCTGGGCGGATACTATGCCGCGCTGGTCAAGGAACAGGCCGGCGATGGATTCGATGCCATGTTCGGCCCGGCCTACAAAGGGATTCCCCTTGTTTCCGCCTGCGCCATGGCTCTTTACAGGGAATATGGGATTGACAAACCCTATTTCTTTAACCGCAAGGAGGCAAAGGACCACGGCGAAGGCGGCAGCATCGTGGGCTATCAGCCCAAGGACGGCGATCGGGTGGCCATCATCGAAGACGTGATCACCGCAGGAACTGCAGTGCGGGAGACGCTCCCGATACTGCAGAGCTGCGCGAAGGTGGAGGTCCCCCACATGTTTATCAGCGTAGACCGCTGTGAGGTGGGCAAAATGCCGGGAAAAACCGCCATCATGGAGGTGGAAGAGGAATTCGGCATCCATGTACACCCCATCGTTACCGTAGAGGACATTCATGAATATCTCGTTTCCAGCGGCGCGGACAAAGAGCTTGTGAAGGCCATGGAAGGCTATATGGAACAGTATTGCATTTTGCGTTGAGACAAAAGGGGATGGCTGCTGTGAAACGGAAATGGATAACGGCACTTGCGTTGGCTTTCTGCCTTGCCCTGGCAGGCTGTTCAGGACCGGCGGAACCTTCAGAGCCGCCTGAAAGCGAAAGCGCGCCTGCTTCTTCCGCGGTGAAGGAAGAAAGCAGTTCCGCTGTTTCCACGATGGAAACCCGTCAGCTCGAGGATTCAAACGGCACGGTTTTTTCCGTTCCCGATGATCCCCGGGTGGTAAGCCTTTACGCCTCTTATTCGGAGGCCTGGCTCCTGGCGGGTGGAAGCCTTGCCGGCGTTACCGACGACGTGATATCGGAGCGGGGGCTTGATGTGGGAAACGCGGCGGTCATCGGTACCGTAAAGGAGCCCAGTGCGGAAGAGATCATTGCCCTGAATCCTGACCTTGTGATCCTTTCTTCTGACATTACCGCCCACGGCGATGTGAAGGATGTGCTGGAAAACGCCGGGCTTTCCTGCGCCTTTTACCGTGTTGACACCTTTGAAGATTATGCGTTCCAAATGGAGCAGTTCTGCGGCGTTACTGGAAGACGGGACCTGTACGAAAAGAATGTAACGGAAATAAAAGCGCAGATAGACAGCGTGCTGGACAGATTTTCCCATTGGAAGGAAGAGCCGCGGGTGCTGCTGATGCGTGCTTTTTCCACCGGGGTAAAGGCAAAGACAGACGATGAGCTGGCCGGGGCAATATTAAAAGAGCTCGGCTGCCGGAATATCGCGGACGATCACCCTTCCATGCTGGAGGATCTGAGTCTGGAGGAAGTGATCCTGGAGGACCCGGATTATATCTTTGTCACCACCATGGGAAGCCATAAGAAGGCGCTGGAATACCTTGACGGCCTCATTGAAAAGAACCGGGCCTGGCAGGGGCTTTCCGCGGTGCAGAACGGCCGCTATATCGTTTTGCCTCAGGAGCTTTTCCACTATAAACCCAACGATCGATGGGGGGATACGTATCAATACCTTGCAGATATCCTCTGGCCGGAAGGCGAGTAAAACCGGGATAAAGCTGGCCGGAGCCGTCCTGCTTGCGGTGATCAGCGCCGCGCTGGGGCTGAGCTTCGGCTCTTCTTCTCTGCAGCTTTTTCCTGCGGTTTCCGAGCTGCTTTCCGGGAAAGCGGTTTCCCCGGAAGCCCGGATCCTGCTCTATTTCCGTTTGCCCAGAGTGTGCGCTTCGCTGCTTTCCGGTGGGGCGCTGGCCGTAAGCGGCGTGCTGATCCAGGCCGTGCTTTCAAACCCCTTGGCGTCTCCCAATGTGATTGGGGTAAACGCCGGGGCGGGTCTTTTTGCCTTTTTGGCTTTGGCGCTGCTGCCGGGTTCCGCCTGGGCTGCCTCTGCAGGTGCCTTTGTGGGCGCCCTGACCGCGACCTTGATCATTTACGCCCTGGCAGCCATTGCCGGAGCGGGAAAGCTTACCATTATTCTGGCCGGCGTGGCGATCAGCAGCATGTTTACGGCAGGGATCAACACGGTGAAAACCTTTTTCCCCGATACGGTCTACAACGGCAGCACCTTTCTGATCGGAGGCTTTCACGGGGTCTCTATGGCGGATATCACCCCGGCCTGGGGCATGATCCTCTTCTGCCTGTTGGCGGCGTTTCTGCTTTCCAGGCAGACAGACGTGCTCTGCCTGGGAGAAGAGACCGCGAAGAGCCTTGGCCTGTGGGTGGGAGGAGTCAGGTTTTTCCTGATCCTTGCGGCCTGCGGGCTGGCGGGAGCGGCCGTGAGCTTTTCCGGTCTTTTGAGCTTTGTGGGGCTCATCGTGCCCCATATTGCCAGGCGGATATTCGGTACGTCTCACCGTGTGCTGATCCCGGCAAGCTGCTTTTTGGGTGCTGGCCTTGTGACTCTGTGCGATCTTTTGAGCCGCGTGCTTTTTGCCCCCTATGAGATCCCGGTTGGGATCCTGTTGTCCCTGATCGGCGGCCCGTTTTTTCTGGCGCTGCTGCTT
Organism: uncultured Acutalibacter sp.; assembly: GCA_964577585.1. Lineage (GTDB taxonomy): Bacteria > Bacillota > Clostridia > Oscillospirales > Acutalibacteraceae > Acutalibacter. The sequence continues at coordinate 15,980 of CAZNZS010000028.1, read as the reverse complement.
GCGGGCAGAGGAAAGCGGAGAAAGGGGGCGGCTGGATGATTGAGTTTTCAGACGTGCGAAGCGGCTATGGGAAGAGGGAGGTGCTCCACGGGGTCAGCTTTTCCGTGGAAAAGGGGGAGATCCTTTCTCTTATCGGTCCCAACGGCTGCGGGAAGACCACCCTTCTCCGGGCGGCCTGCGGCTTTTTGCCGCTGACCTCGGGAGAGGTGCGATTTGACGGTAAGCCTTTGAAAGAGTATGGCAGGAAGGAATTTGCCCGCATGGCGGCGTTCCTGCCTCAGGCAAGGGACGTGCCTGCCATTTCGGTGGAAAGGCTGGTTTCTCATGGCCGCTACCCCCATTTGTCCTTCGGCAGGGATCTGACGGAGAAAGACCGCGAGGCCGTAAGCCACGCCCTAGAGGAAACCGGAATGACCGCCCTTGCGAAAAAGGAGCTCGGCGAGCTTTCCGGAGGAGAGCGCCAGCGGGCCTATCTTGCGCTTACACTGGCACAGGAGACGGAAATCCTGTTTTTGGACGAGCCCACAACCTATCTCGACGTGAAGCAGAAATTTGAAGTCATGGAGCTGATCCGCCGGGTGAGAGACCTGGGAAAAACCGTGGTCATGGTGCTCCACGATCTTTCGCTGGCCTTTTCCTACAGCGACAGGGTGGCCGTGATGGAGGAGGGAAATCTCCAGGCGGAGGGCGGCGCGGAAGAGGTGTTTGACGGCGGCGTTCCGGCCAGAGTGTTCGGCGTTTCCTGCCGCCGGGTGGAGCTTGACGGGGAAACAGAATTTCTGTTTTCAAAGAAGAAAGCATAGATTTGCCCCCGGAATGCTCCGGGGGATTTTTCACGCTTTTTCAGAGCCAAAGCTCGGAATTTACAGTTTGTTTATATTCTATTAAAAACCTGTTTTCTAATTCCTTATAAAATGAAAAACCAGATTAATTCCACGGAGGACGGTATGCTGGAGCTAAAAAATATTTCAAAGACATATATTACAGGAGAGCTGAAACAGGACGCGCTGAAGGACGTGAGCATCACCTTTCGCGATAATGAGTTTGTTTCCATTCTGGGCGCCAGCGGTTCGGGAAAAACCACACTTCTGAATATTGTGGGCGGTCTGGATCGGTACGACAGCGGCGACCTTGTGATAAACGGCATATCCACAAAGCAGTATAAAGACCGGGATTGGGACACCTACAGGAACCATTCCATAGGCTTTGTGTTTCAAAGCTATAATCTGATCCCCCATCAAACCGTCCTTTTCAACGTGGAGCTTGCCCTTACCATCGGCGGCATATCCCGGGGCGAACGCCGCAGCAGGGCAAAAAAGGCGCTGGAGGAGGTGGGGCTCGGAGATCAGCTGCACAAACGGCCGAATCAGATGTCCGGCGGGCAGATGCAGAGGGTGGCCATTGCCCGGGCCCTGGTAAACGACCCCGATATCCTTCTGGCAGATGAACCCACCGGCGCTCTCGATACCGAAACCAGCCTGCAGGTGATGGAGCTTCTGAAGCGTGTGGCAAAGGATAAGCTGGTGGTGATGGTGACCCATAACCCGGAGCTTGCCCAGCAGTATTCCACGCGCATCGTCCGGCTGAAGGACGGCCAGATCACCGGTGACAGCGACCCCTATGATCCGGAAAAGGAAAGGCAGGAGAAAGCGGAAGAAAAAGGAGAAGTCAGGAAAACCGGGAAGGCAAAAATGTCTTTCCTGACTTCTCTTTCCCTGAGCTTCAACAATCTTCGCACCAAAAAGGGAAGGACAGTTCTGACGGCCTTTGCCGGATCTATCGGCATTATCGGCATCGCGCTGATTCTGGCCCTTTCCAGCGGTGTGAACCAGTATATCGACGATATTCAAAAGGAAACCATGACCTCCTATCCCATAACCATCAGCTCTCAGGCGGTGGATATGTCCGGCATTCTGGGAATGCGCAACAGCATGGTGGAAAGTATGCGGGAAGAGGAAGACAGGCCTCAAAGGTCCGGCGTTTTTGCCGATTACCGGGAGCTGGAAACAAGCGAGGCCATGATGGACAGCATCAAGGAAAACAATTTGACGGAATTCAAAAAGTATCTGGACGATCCCAAAAGCGAGATCAGGGAATACCTCGGGGAAAACGGCGTGATCTATTCTTATGGGGTGCAGTTTAAGGTGTTTTCCCGTAACGCGGACGGCGATCTGATCAGCAGCGACGCTTCTCCGGAGGATACCGGCTCAGATACGATGATGTCTCAGACTCCCATGGCGGGAATGCAGCGCATGAATAGCCTCCTGACCGGTAATTCCGCTGGGGCCGAGAATTTTTCCCAGCTCCTGCCGGGAAAGGGCGGAGAGGCCGTGAGCAGGATCGTGACTGACAGCTACGATATGGTCTACGGCGACTGGCCCCAGGCCTACGACGAGGTCCTGCTGGTGTTAAACAGCCGCGGCGCCATTCCCGCGGAGACCTTATATCAGCTGGGAATGCTGACCGAAGAGGAATATGACGAAATAGAAGAGGACATCAAAAACGGGAAAGAGGCCAAAGAGCATTTTTGGGATTATGAGGATATCTGCAGCCACACCTTCTATTTGCTGCCAAGCTGCGACCAATATGAAGAAGAGGAAGACGGCACCTTCACCTATGTGGGCGACCAGCTCTTAAGGGTGGAGCCTTTGCTTGAAGACGGCGTTGAGCTGAAGATCACCGGTGTGATCCGCCCCAAAGAGGGAGCGGAAAACACAAACATAAGCACCGCCGTTGCCTATACCTCCCTGCTTACCGACCGCCTGATCCGGCATGCCAATGAGAGCGCGGTGGTTCTGGCCCAGGAGGAAAACGAGAAGGTAAATGTATTGAACGGCATGGAATTTGAAGCCGCGGACGACGACGCGAAGGAAGAGGCCGCCAAGGAGTACATTTCCAACCTGGGCGTTTCAGACAAGGCTTCCTTCTATTCCCTTGTCATGTATTACGCTTCTCAGAATACCGAAAAAGAGGGAGAGCAGCCGGCAGCGGAGGAAGCCGCGCAGGGCGGAGACTCTATGGGTGAAGCCACTCAGGAAGAAGGTTCTCCGGAAGAGATGATTCAGGGTGAAATGCCCCAGGACGGGATGCTCCAGGGTGGAATGTCCGCGAGCATGATGCAGAACGGGATGTCCCAGGGCGGGATGGACGAGGCCTCCATGGCGGCGGCCTTGGACCGCTGGCTTCAGGAGACTCCGGACCGGGAGCTGCTTCTCTCTGCCTATGACCAGTACCTGGGCGGATATTCCTTAAAGGATAATCTGGAGGCCTTCGGCAAGGTGAGCTACGACGCCCCCTCCTCCATCAGCATGTATACCGACAGCTTTGAGGATAAGGAAGAGATTTCCCGCTGCATAGAGGAATACAATCAGGGCGTGAAGGAACAGAACGCCATTACCTATACGGACTACGTGGCGCTGCTGACAGGCTCCGTCACCACCATCATCAACGTGATCTCCTATGTGCTGATTGCCTTTGTGGCTGTGTCGCTGATCGTTTCCAGCATCATGATCGGGATCATCACCCACATTTCCGTGCTGGAGCGCACCAAGGAGATCGGCATCCTTCGCGCCATGGGCGCTTCCAAGCGGAACGTTTCCCAGGTTTTCAACGCGGAGACCGTGATCATCGGGCTGCTTTCCGGCGCCATCGGCGTGGGCGTGACGATGCTGCTTACGGTGCCCATCACCTCCCTGCTGCAAAGTTTGCTGTCCAGCGATGCTCTGGCGGCGTTCCTGCCCATACCGGCGGCGGTGCTGCTTGTTGTGCTGAGTGTGGGGATCACCGTGCTTGCCGGTCTGCTTCCCGCTAAAAAAGCGGCAAAGTGTGACCCCGTGATCGCTTTGAGAACGGAATAAGAAATTAGTTGTTAGCTATGAGTTGTTAGTCGTTAGTTGTTAGTTGCTGGGAAAGGCTTTGCCCTTAGCCTCCCCTTGCTTTGCAAGGGGAGGTGGCATGCGTTAGCATGACGGAGGGGATTCATACACACAGGAAGCAGCATGAAAACGCTAATATCCCCTCAGTCAGCCTACCGGCTGACAGCTTTCTCCGCTTCGCGTCGGGTCAGAACGCTGTCCACCGGACAGCTTCCCCTCCACTGGAGACCATCACCCCTTACCATAAGGGGATCCGGCCCTTAACCTCCCCTGAAAGGGTTTTGTGTTTTCTGTTAGTGCGCTAAATTCCAATTTACCGCACTACTTTCTCTGTCATCCTGAGGAACATAGTGACGAAGGATCTCGCCTTTAAATTCCTAAGTAAGTGTAAAGGTCGAGATCCTTCACGATAGCAATGCTTGCATTGCTATTGTTCAGCAGATGACAGACAAGGGCCCCATCTCTAACAACTAATTTCTCACGACTAACAACTAGTTTGCTAAATTCTAATTTGCCGCTTTCTTTTGGTCGGGCCGCGCAGGGAAAACATCTGTCGCTGCCTTCGCAAGTGGGTGCAGCGGTACGCTGCCAATTTCAATTTAACGCACTGACTACCCCACTGTCATCCTGAGTGAGCGAAAAAGGAGCGGAGCTCCTTCACGACAGCAACGCTTGCGTTGCTGTCGTTCAGCAGATGACAGCGGGGGTAGTCAGAATGGCAGAATAAAGGGCAAGGAGGAGGGAAGACCCTGCTCTTGCAAGCGGCGGCGTTTTTCGGTATAATGCTGTAAAAGCGCTTTGCGCGGCCAGGACAAAAGAAAACAAGGGATGTGGCAGCATGAACAAGGTAATCGATACAAAGAAGGCGCCCGCGGCCATTGGACCGTATTCACAGGCTATCCGGGCAGGGAATTTCCTCTACACTTCGGGCCAGCTTCCGGTGGACCCCACTACCGGGGAGCTGAAGGGGAGCGACATCACAGCTCAGGCGGAGCAGTCCATCAAAAATATCGGCGCGATCCTGGAGGAAGCGGGCTTCCAATTTACCGACGTGGTAAAGACCCTGTGCTTTTTAAGTGACATGGCGGATTTCGGCGCTTTTAACGCCGTTTACGAGAAGTATTTTACCGGCAAGCCGGCCAGAAGCTGCGTGGCGGTAAAGCAGCTTCCCAAAAACGCTCTTTGCGAGATCGAGGCGGTCTGCTGCAAGTCCTCTGAGTAAAACCTTTCCGGCTTTCAAAACAGGATTCCCGCAAATGCTTTTGCATTTGCGGGAATTTTCGATATGCCGGTAAAACAGCAAGCAAAGAAAAAGGAGCCCATGATGAATTCGCGGCTCTTTCGGAAAGGCCAGCTGAAAAAACACCTGTTTCAGTGTGTAATCTTTGCGTGCAAAAGGGTAAAAAACAGGGAGAAGGGGAAATTCCCCAGCGGGATAGATGCCGGAGTGGTCCCCTCAGTCAGCCTATCGGCTGACAGCTTTCTCCGCTTCGTTTCGGCTGCTAAATTCTAATTTCCTGCCCTTATCCAGCATCCAGCATCTAGTATCTAAAGAGCGAGATTCTTCGTCTAAAGCAATGCGAGCATTGCTTTTTCTCAGCAAATGACAGAAAGGGGGGCTCAGAATGACAGGAAGGTGCCCTGGCTCTTTTCTAACAACTAACGACTAAAAGCTAACGACTAAATAGCCCAATCACAGGGTCAATGGCTCTGCTTTTTATCCGGTTGTTACATTTTGCCTTGGAAGAACGTCTAAGAAACAGTGGGCAGCTTGAAAGCGAGAAGAGTGTCCTTTTCCTCACGGCTTACCCGAAAGGATTCCCGGATCTTCTGAATGGATTTGTTCTGCACAAAAGGGGAGAGGGTCCTTCTCTTCAGCAGCGCAAGGGTTTCTTTCGGGAATTTGACATAGCATACCGAAACAGCCCATGCCACGGCCATTTGGGTGTAATAAAAGGGCTGCTTCATGTTTTCCAGAAGGGCCAGGTCCTGTAGGATCCACTGTTCGGAAATGTAATGATCCAACAGCATTACGGCGGCGAACCGGGCATAAAATTCCCGGCTGTCCTGAAAGAGCGGCTGCAGAAAGAGCCACATTTCCTGCTGCTCCGCCGGCTTTTTTAGGGAAAATGAGCTGCAGAACAGGTCGCAGACAGCCCAATTGTCGATCAAAGGCAGAAATTCCTGTGTCAGGGCAATACGGCGGTTCATCTCAGCTTTCATGGTGGCTATCACGATCCCCCGAAGAAGGGTCTCTTCAAAGGAATCCGGGCGGGATACCGCGAGAAAGTCCTCCGGGCTGTTTTTGGCGATGGCCTTTGCCATCCGGCGGATTTCCGGAGTACGCACGCCATAAGCGGTTTCGGTCCCGGGGATCAGCTTTTCATTGAACGCCTTGTATTTTGGATCGGAAAGCGCCGCGAATTCCCGCAGCACCGCCTGATAATCGGCTTCTGAAAACGTCATTCTTTTTCCTCCGAAGGCGGTTCCTCTCCCAGAAGCTTACGGATCAGCTCCAGCATATTGGGGATGGACTGGGATTTGTCAAATTCCCGGCAATTTTCCCGCATGGACTGCAGCCGCTCGGTTTCCCGAAGCAGGGAAGAAATCTCTCCGGCGAAATCTCCGCCCTTTTTGAGTCGGACGCACATATCGTGGGTGGCAAGGAAATCGGCGTTATCCTCCTCCTGACCGGGGATGGCGTCGAAGACCGCCATGGGCAGGCCGCAGGCCAGGGCTTCGGACACCGTAAGGCCGCCGGGCTTTGTGACAAGAAGGTCGGCGGCGTGCATGTATTTCTCGACCTCGTCCGTGAAATAGACAAGCTTTGTAGGAAGTCTGGTGCCTGCTGCCAGCTCGTTTTCAAAGGCCTCGTACAATTTCTGGTTCTTTCCGGTGATCACGATGATCTGGGCCGTTACATCGGTACGCTCCAGATCCCGATAGAGCTTTATGATGTTGGAGACCCCGAAGCTGCCCGCCATGAACAGCAGGGTGGGCAGCTCGGGAGACAGGGAAAGGGATTCCAGAAATTCCTTTCTGTCGCCGGGGGTAAAGAAAACGTTATGAACGGGAATCCCAAAGGGGTATACCTTTTCCGGCGGCACCTGGAACGCGGCAAGCTGGGGGATCATATCCTCGCTTGCCACAACGTAGGCGTCTACGCGATCGGCTATGTATGCCCTGTGCACCCCGTAGTCGGTTATGATGCAGATCAGGGGCGCCGAAACAAGGTTGTCTTCCTTCAGATCGGACACCATTTCCGTGGCGAAAGGGTGGGTGGTGATGATCACATCGGGATCGTATTCCACGATCGAGTGAAGCAGCAGATTGCTGAACAGGCCGCTGAGCTTGGGGACCAGATCAGAAAAGTGGTTCTGCTTATTCGTGCGCTTGTAAAGCCTTCCGAACATCGCGGGCACTTTTTTTGCCATGAAGAGATAGCTGTCGCAGACGGTTTTGTCCAGAAATTTTCCCACAGCCTTTAAGGCGTCCACCGTTCTGACATCATAGGAAGTGTTTTCCCGAATGTATTCCTCCACGGCATGGGCTGCCCGAAGGTGCCCTCCGCCTGTGGCGGCGGTCAGTAGCATGATTTTCATTTAACTGCCTCCTTCCGGGGCCTTTACTGTCAGCATATCACATCGCAGGGAAAAATTCCACCGTTTTAAGGAATCGTTAAGGAGAGAAACCGTGCAGCCTTTTTCTCACCGGCAAAATCAAGCAAAACAGAGAGGAAAAACGTAACGAAATTGAAACCTTTGTCCGCTTTACTTTCCGGGGAAAAAAGGGTATAATATCCGCAAAGGGCAGCGGATATTATAGATTGAAATTTGCCTCGGTCAGTTCTTCGCTGCGCTCAGATGACCGATCGTCACAGTATACCAACGCACCTTTTCGCACAGAGTTATAACGGCCTGCCGTCCACACGGACCGCCGTCCGCATGGACCGCCGTCCGCATGGACCGCCGTCTGCATGGACCGCCGTCTGCATGGACCGCCGTTGAAAATAAAAATTGATCGACAAGGGGAGAATGTATCAAATGCCGCTTCACAAAATTTGTTGTTTTCTGGCAGCGCTGCTGCTTTTGACCACGGGTCTTGTGGCCTGTACCAACCGTTCGGAACTGGATCAGGACTCTTCTCAGGTCGCTTCGGAGCCCGGGGATCCCTCCCAGTTTGCGGAGGGAACGAGCCTGGGCGGAAAAAATATTTCCGGCAAAACAGTGCGGGAAGCGCTGGACATCTGCCGGGAAGCCATCGAGGAGACCGTAAATTCCATGGAGATCACCGTGCGCTTTACAAACGACACGGTCTCCCTCAGCAAGGATGATTTCCGGACCACGGATATTCTGGAGCTGACCCTTCCCAGGCTTTTGCAGGAAAGAGAAGCGGGGGAATATGAGCTTTCCTACGTTGTCGATCTTTCGGAGAGCGGAGAGAAAAAGCTGCAGGATGCGGCAAGGGAATGCTATGTAAAGGGGACTGACGCGGCAGTGACGGGTTTTGACACCGCCAGCAGCACGTTCACCTTTTCCGAAGAGAAAAAGGGGAGCCAGGTGGATATGGTGACCACCCTGAAAAGCGTGCGCCAGCTTCTGGCGCAGAAGCACGGCGGAGCGATCCAGGCCACCTTTACGGAGACCCAGCCGGAAGTAACGAAAAAGTATCTTTCAGCCCATTTCCGCCTGCTTTCCTCCTATACCACCGTTTCCACCAACACGGCCAACGGCAACAGCAACATGGCCCTGGCCCTTTCCAAGATAAACGGCACGGTGCTGCAGCCCGGCCAGGAATTTTCCTATAACGGCACCATCGGCGACAGCACCAACCCGGCCAACGGCTGGAAGGGAGCGGGGGGCCTTGTAAACGGCCTGCACGTTCAGGTGTACGGCGGCGGCATCTGCCAGGGCGCAACCACCCTTTACAACGCCGCGCTGCTTGCCGGCCTGGAGATCGTAGAGCGGGAGTGCCACAGCGAGCCTTCCATTTATTGCCCCATTGGCCTTGACGCCACGGTGGACTATGGGAACATCGACCTGAAGATCCGGAATCCGTTGGAGAATCCCATTTACATCTCCTCCTGGATGGATGGCGTTACGCTGCACGTGAACATTTACGGCTGCTTCCCCGACGAGTGGGACAAGATCGTGACAGGCAGCGAGCAGACAGGCTCTCAGCCGCCGTTGGGAAACGTGAGCTTCGTGGTGGACGATTCACTGGCAAAGAACCAGTACGTGCGGGCCTCTTCCGGCAATTCCGGATATTCCGCCCGCGCCTGGAGAATCTTCTATAAAGGAGAGAAAGAGATCAGAACGGAGGAGCTTGCTTCCTCACATTACCGGGCTACCGGCCCGATCTTCAAGGTGGGAAGAGGAACGGACACCTCAAAGGTGGACACTTCCAAATCCTCCGGAACGGTAGGCGCGGCGGCAACGCCTTCTCCCGGCACCACGCCCACGCCTTCTCCCGGGCCTGTGGACCCCACTCCGGGACCTGAAGATCCTACCCCGGGACCGGTGGATCCCACGCCGGAGCCGGATCCTACCCCGGCGCCTGATCCCGAGCCCACGCCGGAGCCCCCGCCCCTTCCCGATACGGAAACAGGCGGCGGAACGGGAGAATAAAGCGCCCGGCTAAGGCTAATAGGAGAAATATGTCCCCAGCGTTGTTTTCCGGCGCTGGGGATTTTACCCAAGAGAGGAGAATTTCAGTGAAGGACGGATTTATAAGAGTCGGAGCGGCGACCCCTGCCGTCAGCGTGGCGGATCCCGAGGCCAACCGGCGCGAGATCGCCGGGCTGATCAAGGAAGCTGCGGAAAACGGCTGTGCGGTTGTTTGCTTTCCGGAACTTTCCCTGACCGGCTACACCTGCGGAGACCTGTTCCGGGACAGGACCCTTTTGGAAGCGGCGGAACAGGAGCTTGCCCTGCTGATGGAGGAAACCAGAGAGCTTGATATCCTCTGCGCCGTGGGCGTACCCGTGGCGGCACGGGGCGGGCTTTACAACTGCAGCGCCGTGTTCCTGCGGGGAGAGCTGCTGGGTCTTCCCGCCAAGAAAAGCATCCCCAATTATTCTGAATTTTACGAGGTCCGGCATTTCACTCCCGCCCCGAAGGAAAGCTTTTTCCTGGGATTCGCGGGACAGGAAACGCTGTTGGGGCCGATGGTGTTTTCCTGCGAAAACGTAGAGGATCTGTGCCTGGGGGTGGAGATCTGCGAGGATCTTTGGGGGGCTGTGCCGCCCAGCGGAGAGCTTGCCCAAAACGGGGCTGCCGTGATCCTCAATCCTTCCTGCAGCGACGAGGTGATCGGCAAGGCGGAATACCGCCGGGAGCTGGTGAAGTCCTGGTCCGGCCATCTGCTCTGCGCCTATGTGTACGCCGACGCGGGCTGGGGGGAATCCACCACCGACATGGTGTTTTCCGGCCATGATCTGATTGCCGAAAACGGCACGGTGTTAAACGAAAGCAAGCTTTTCACCACCGGCCTGCTGACGGCGGATATCGATTTGGAGCGCCTTGTTCAGGAGCGGAGGCGAATGAACACCTGGCAGGAGGCCTCCGGTGCCGGGAAGGAGCTGCCCCACATTCCCTTCCGTTTTGAAGAAGCCACGCCGGAGGCTTTTGAGCCCCGGCGGGAATTCGGGAAATATCCCTTTGTTCCCCATGAAGAGAAAAGCCTCAACGAGCGCTGCGGGCTAATCCTCACCATGCAGGCGGTGGGGCTGGCCACCAGGCTTTCCCGCATCGGCTGCCGGGAGCTTGTTCTGAACCTTTCCGGAGGCCTTGATTCCACTCTTGCTTTGCTTGTGGCAGTGCGTGCCTTTGACCGGCTGGGCCTTCCGAGGACCGGGATCCACACCCTTTCCCTGCCCTGCTTCGGCACCACCTCCCGCACGAAAAGCAACGCGCAGAAGATGGCCGAGGAGCTGGGCGTGAGCTTTCAGGAGATCTCCATTGAAAGCTCCGTGCGGCAGCATTTCGCGGATATCGGCCAGAGCGAGACAGATCTGGACGTGACCTTTGAAAATTCCCAGGCGAGAGAACGCACCCAGGTGGCCATGGATATGGCCAACAAGCTGGGGGGCATCGTGCTGGGAACGGGGGACCTTTCCGAGCTTGCCCTGGGCTGGGCCACCTATAACGGCGATCATATGTCCATGTACGGCGTGAATGCCTCCATTCCGAAAACGCTGGTGCGGTATCTGGTGAAATATGAGGCGGAGCAAAGCGGCGGCGCGCTGAGGCAGGCCTTGGAGGACGTGCTGGACACACCTGTGAGCCCGGAGCTTTTGCCGCCCAGGGACGGGGAGATCTCCCAAAAGACGGAAGAGCTTGTGGGGCCCTATGCCCTCCACGATTTCTTTCTTTACTACATGCTGCGGTTCGGTTTCCGGCCCGGCAAGATCTACCGCATGGCCTGCCGGACCTTCCGGGATGAATACAGCCCGGCGGTTATAAAGAAGTGGCTTGCCACCTTCTACCGGCGCTTCTTCAGCCAGCAGTTCAAGCGTTCCTGTCTGCCGGACGGCCCCAAGGTGGGGTCTGTCACCCTTTCTCCCAGGGGAGATTTCCGTATGCCCAGCGACGCTTCCTCAAGGCTCTGGCTGGAGGAGATCGGGAAGCTGGAGACCAGCGAAGAATAAAAATCCTTTTGAGACGTCACGGAAACGGAGAAACAGATGAAAAACCTGCATATTCTTGTACTGATCCCCTGCGAAGCAACAAGCGCGGAGCTTTTGAAGGCCGCCGCGCCGGGCTGCGAGTTCCGGTTCAAGCCCGCTCTTCCGGCAGAGGGGGAGAACCGCGTGATCGGCGGGAAGGAGTTCCGCGGTCTTATAAACGAAGGAACTCTGACCCCGGAGGACGCAGAATGGGCTGACGGGATCCTCGGCAACCCTTCCCCTGCTTTTTTGAAGGACGCGAAGCGCCTGAAGTGGCTTCAGACAAACAGCGCCGGTGTGGAAGCATACACTGCCCCGGGGGCGCTGCCTTCGGACGTCAGGCTCACAAACGCCAGCGGGGCTTATGGCCTGGCCATTTCCGAGCACATGCTGGGAATGCTGCTGGAGCTTTTCAAAAAGCTGGAGCTTTACCGGGACGTGCAGAAACAGGGCCAATGGCGTTCTCTGGGCGGGGTACGGTCTGTTTACGGCTCCACCGTTCTGGTGCTGGGAATGGGGGACATCGGCGGCGAATTTGCCAGGCGCTGCAAGGCGCTGGGGGCAAAGGTCATCGGCGTGCGCAGGAAAAACGCCGAAAAGCCGGATTATGTGGACAGGATCTGCTTGCAGGAGGAGCTTGACGAGGTCCTGCCCCTGGCGGACGTGGTGGCCGTTACGCTGCCGGGAACGGAGGCGACCAAAGGGTTGATCGGCCGAGAACGAATTGCCCGCATGAAGGATGGCGCCGTGCTGCTGAACGTGGGACGGGGCAGCATCGTGGATACGGAGGCACTGTGCGACGCGCTGGAGAGCGGAAAGCTTTCCGGGGCAGGCCTTGACGTGACGGAGCCGGAGCCTCTTCCCCCGGATCACCGGCTGTGGAAGATCCCCACGGCGGTGATCACGCCCCATATTTCCGGATTCTTCCATTTGGAAGAGACCTACCGGCGCATCATAGGCATATGCGCGGAAAATCTTCGCCGGTTCCTTGCCGATGAGCCCCTGAAAAACCGGATCGATTTTTCCACAGGGTACAGAAAGACGTTCCAGATGCCGGACCGCGGAGCAGAGTGGTCAGGGGAAATGGAGAATTAGCAATTAGGAATTAGAAGACAAGGACAGAGCGAGTAGCCAGTGCGCTAAATTGGAATTTGCAGCACTAACAGAAAGGCAGAAACTCTTGCCTTTCTCGCCTTCGGCTCGGTCAGTTCGCAGCTTGTGTCCCACTGGGACACGCTCACCCCTGAAAGGGGAGGAGGGCCATGCGATAGCATGGCGGAGGGGTTTTGCTGCCGCAACTGCAGAACCCCCCAGTCATGGCGTCTCGTCTTCGACTCGGGTGCTGTGTGCCAGTGGCACACGTTCAGCACCGACCGTAACGAAGTGAAGACCAGTTCGCGTCAACGTGCCACTGGCACGTGCTCACCGCCATGCCAGCCCCCCTTTCAGAGGGGCCAAGGGTGAGTGCTAATTTCCAATTTATCGCTTTACCCTTGCCCTTTCTTCCTTGCGCCGAAGGCGCAACCATCATCTAGAATCCAGTATCTAGCATCTAGAATCTAACAATTCACAGCTAACTACTAATTCCCAAGGAGGCGGCAATACAAAATGGCAGAGCATTATTTGGATAATTCCGCCACGACCCGGGTGCTCCCTCAGGCGGCGGAAAAAGCAGTAGAGATCATGACGGAGGAATTTGGGAATCCTTCTTCCCTCCACAGCCGGGGCTTTCACGCCAAACAGGAGCTGGAAGCGGCGCGGTCCATTATCGCCGCACGGCTGGGGGCAAGCCCGGAGGAGCTTTTTTTCACCTCCGGAGGAACAGAGGCCAATAACCTTGCCGTTTTCGGAGCGGCGGAGGCGGGAAAGCGCCGGGGAAACAGGATCGTCACCACGGCGGCGGAGCATGATTCAGTGCTCAATCCCATGAAGGAGCTGGAAAAGCAAGGGTTTGAGGTGGTCTATCTGCAGCCTGAAAGCTCCGGGCATATCACAGAGGAGCAGATCTTCGAGGCCATTGACGAAAAGACCGTTCTGGTGAGTGTCATGCTGGCAAACAACGAGACAGGGGCGATTTTTCCTGTGCAGGCCGCCGCAAAGGCGATCTCCCGGAAAAAGGCTCCCACGCTGCTGCACACGGACTGTGTGCAGGCCTTCGGAAAGATGAGCTTTACACCCCGAAGGCTGGGGGCGGACCTGGTGACTGTCAGTGCCCACAAGCTCCACGGGCCCAAGGGGGCGGGGGCGCTGTATGTGAGAAAGGGAGCCCGAATTCTGCCCCGCGCTCTGGGAGGCGGCCAGGAGCGGGGGATCCGCTCCGGTACGGAAAGCGTGCCGATGCTCTGCGCTTTCGGCAAGGCGGTGCAGCTGCTGCCGGAGCCGGAAGAAGCCATGGCCCATGTGGAGAAGCTGAACGGGCTTTTGCGGGAAAGGCTTGCTGCGCTGCCTCAGGTGGAGATCAATTCGCCGGAGGATGCGCTGCCCTATATTCTGAATTTTTCCGCCGGAGCGGTCCGCGCGGAAACCATGCTTCACTTTTTGGCGGAACGGGGGATCTCCGTTTCTGCCGGCTCCGCCTGCGGCAAAGCAAAGCCCAGCCATGTGCTGATTGCCATGGGGCTTCCGAAGGAAAGGATCGCTTCCGCTCTGCGGGTGAGCTTTTCCCGGTTCAGCACGGAGGAGGACGTCACAGCGCTGCTTTCGGCGTTGGAAGAGGGGCTTCGGGTGATTTCTCACTAGCTTCTTTCCCGTGATCCGGAAGGGGCATGACCCAAGGAGGGGAAACCGTGAAAATTGAAAACAATGTGCTGAAGCATTACCTGAGAAATGTATACTTCATTACCGGTACCGCTTACGCGGGCAAATCCACCACGGTAAAAATGCTGGCGGAGCGGTATGACATGATCTTCTGCGGAGAGAACTATCACGGCGCCGCCGCCGAGCTGGCGGCTGACCCTGAAATTCAGCCGAACCTTTGCTATATGCGGCAGCTGAAGGATTGGAAGGATTTTGTGACGCGCTCCCCGGAGGAATACGAGCGCTGGATCTTTGATACGGCAAAGGAAGCCGCTGAGTTCGAGGTGGCGGAGCTGATCTCTCTGTCGAGAGAGAAAAAGGTAATCGCGGATACCAATATTCCCATAGAGCTTTTGAAAGAGATATCGGATTATCACCGGGTGGCGGTGATGCTGTCTCCCCAAAGCATGAGCGTGGAGCGCTTTTTTGACCGGGATGATGCGGAAAAGCAGTTCCTTCTCCGCGTCATCGAAAGCTGCGAGGAGCCGCAAAAGGTCATGGAGAATTATAAGGCCGGCCTGAAGCGCATCAACAGCAAAGAGCACTTTGAAGAACTGGCCAACAGCGGCTTTTATACGATCCTGCGGGAAGATGACGGAAAAGATACCAGAAACGAGGTGTGCGATAAAATAGCAAGGCATTTCGGGCTGTGCGGGGAGAGCTGAAGGCCGGATACGCCTTTCTTCCGGGGAATTATTGCCCGGCGAACCGGCGTGGTTACATTCACGAGCCGGAGCGGAGATCCTAAAAAAGTTAAAAATGATAATAATTCCTATTTACAAACCGGAAAGCCTGTGCTATACTAGAGGAAACAAGAGGCAGCGATGAAGGTACGGGAGGAAAAATGATCGTTCAGAGAGAGAATTTCAGCAGAAAAAGAAAAGCCATTCTCGATGTGCTTTACAATACGAAACAGCATCCCACGGCGGAATGGGTGTTTCAAAGGCTGCGCCCGGAATATCCTGAATTGAGCCTCGGCACTGTCTACCGCAACCTGAAGCGCTTTTGTGAAACCGGCCAGGCCATGAGCATCGGTGTGATCGGCGGCCAGGAGCATTTTGACGGCTGCACCGAGCCCCACGCCCATCTTGTCTGTTCTCACTGTGGCAAGGTCCTTGATATTTTTCAAGGTCTTCCGGGGGAAGCGGAGTTATCGAAGCTTTCGGAGCAGACGGGCTACAGAATCGAGGGTGTAAGCATCACCTTTTCAGGCCTGTGTCCGGACTGCGCCGGGGAAGAGGCTTTGACGGAGCAGGCGTAAATTCGGTAAAAAGGGCAAGCGGAAAAAGCCGTACCTTTTTCAACAATAAAAAAATTTAAAAATGGAGGATCTACCATGAAAAAGTTTGTTTGCACAGTTTGCGGTTACGTTTTTGAAGGAGCTGCCGCTCCCGAGAAGTGCCCTGTCTGCGGCGCTCCCGCTGAGAAGTTTACGGAGCAGTCCAGCGATATGAGCTGGGCCGCCGAGCACGTTGTAGGCGTAGCAAAGGGCGTTGACGAGAAGATCATCCAGGGTCTCCGCGAGAACTTCCAGGGCGAGTGCACCGAGGTCGGCATGTACCTTGCCATGGCCCGTGTAGCTCACCGTGAGGGCTATCCCGAGATCGGCCTGTACTGGGAGAAGGCCGCCTGGGAAGAGGCTG
>CAZNZS010000027.1:0-26919 GCA_964577585.1 uncultured Acutalibacter sp. | reverse complement strand
TTGCCTCAAGGGGAGCCTAAGGGCTCTTTTCGTTAGTCCGCTAAACTACAATTTATCGCTTTCTTTCGGTCGGGCTGCACACCGGAAAATTGCACTCACCGCCTTCTCGACTTGCCACCGGCGCAGCCGGTAAACAATAATTTCCTTCCCTTAACTTCATTGCGCCTTCGGCGCAACCATCATCTAGCATCCAACATCCAGCATCTAGAATCTAGCCCCTCGCCGCGCCGGTCACCCGGGCGGCCTGCGCCACGGCCCGCGCCACGGCGGGAGCAACGGCGGGATCCAGCGCCGAGGGAATGATATTGCTCTCGCTCAGCTCTTCCTCGGGGATCAGGCCGGCAATGGCCTTTGCCGCCGCCACCTTCATCTCATCATTGATCTCCCGGGCGCGCACATCGAGAGCGCCCCGGAAAATGCCGGGAAATGCCAGCACATTGTTGATCTGATTGGGATAGTCGGAGCGTCCGGTCCCCACGACTCTGGCCCCTGCCTTGAGGGCTTCCTCTGGGAAGATCTCAGGGGTCGGGTTAGCGCAGGCAAACACGATGGGGTCCTTTGCCATAGTACGCACCATATCTCCGGTAAGGCACCCGGGCGCGGAAAAGCCCATGAACACGTCGGCGCCCCGAATCACGTCGGCCAGGGAACCGTGTTTCCTTTCGGGGTTGGTAACGGCGGCAAGCTCTGCCTGGGCCGGAGTCATGCCCTCAAGGCCAGGGATCAGCGCCCCGATCTTATCGCATACCACCACATTTTTCAGGCCCAGGGCCATCAACAGCCCGGTGCAGGCCGTTCCGGCGGCTCCTGCGCCGTTCACCACGGCGGAAACCTCCTCCAGCCGCTTTCCCGTAAGCTTCAACGCATTTATCATGGAGGCCACCGTCACCACCGCGGTGCCGTGCTGGTCGTCGTGAAATACGGGAATGTCAAGCCGCTCCTTGAGCTTCCTTTCCACCTCAAAGCAGCGCGGGGCCGATATATCCTCCAAATTGATCCCGCCAAAGGACCCCGCGATCAGCTCTACCGTGCGCACGATCTCGTCCACATCCTTGGAACGCACGCAGATAGGAAACGCGTCTATTCCCGCAAAAGCCTGAAAAAGCGCGCATTTCCCCTCCATAACTGGCATTCCGGCCTCCGGGCCGATGTCTCCCAGCCCCAAAACCGCCGTGCCGTCCGTAACCACCCCCACCAGGTTTCCCCGGCGGGTATATTCGTAGGATAATTCCGCGTCCTTCTGGATTTCCAGGCAGGGGGCGGCCACACCGGGCGTATATGCTACGGAAAGGTCGTCCCTGGTCCCCAGAGGGCAGGGGGTCTCTATCCTGATCTTTCCTTTCCATTCTCTGTGCATCTTCAATGCTTCCTGATTATAATCCATAGCCTGACTCTCCTTTTCAACGTACCCGATTATAACACCAGGCTTTCACAAAATCAACTGCCGTGTCTTTCCAGGAAGTGTTCGAATTGCGGAGACAGGGCATTTATGCTTCCCCCGCCCATAGGCGGAGAAAATAGAAAAATCTTCGGATCCGGCACTCCGATCATTCCAGCTTTCCGTAAGGGAACGCACCGTGTTTCCGGACGATTTCATAAATCTCCTCCGGCGTTTCCCGGCAGCCGTTTTTCAGCCAGCGGTACAGCAGGGCGGCAATTCCCGCGGCGAAAAAGTCCTGGGCATACCGCATCTCCTCCCAGGAGGAAAAGCCAAGAGCCTGCGGGGTGGTGGTTTTCAGCCTTTCCTCGTGGGGCTCGATCAGCATTTCAATGGCCCGCATCCGGCGGGACTCCTCCAGATACAGGAGATAGAACTCCCGGTACTCCCGGATAAACTCAAACAGCTTTATAAAACCGGCCCGGATCCAATTTTCTCCCGACAGATGATTCATAAAGGCTTCTCCCGCCATCTTTGCCATCTGATGCTCCACCCGCTCCGCCACATCGAACACGTCCTGATAATGGGCGTAAAAGGTGGAGCGGTTGATCCCCGCCTTCTCGCAGACCTCCCGCACGGTGATCCTGCTGATGGGCCGCTTTTCCTCCCACATGATCCGATAGACCTCCCGAATGATGGCTTCGTCCGTATTCTGGAACCTGCGGTTGTTCTGCGTGTTCATGTTTTGCTTCCTCTCCTTCAAAAAGTTTTATTATTTCAACACTTATCCGATTATTGACGGTTGATTCCAACATATGTCGGTATTATACTATGAGCAGATCAAAAAGACAAGTGTTGTGATAATAAATTTTTCGGAAAGGAAGGATCTTGTATGAAAAATGAAAAAATGATGAAGGAAGCCCCTGTCTGGAAGCTGCTTCTCACCATGAGCCTGCCCGTGATCGTCATTATGATCGTCAACGTGCTGTACAACATGGCGGACGTGTTCTTTATGGGACAGACCGGCGAGACCATGCAGGTGGCCGCCATTTCCCTGGCGGGCCCGGCCTTCAACATCTTTACCGGCATGGGCACCCTGTTTGGCGCGGGCGCCTGCACCGCCATTGCAATGGCTTTGGGCAAGGGAGAACGGGACCGGGTGAAATATTACAGCTCCTTCTGCGTATGGGGCTCCGTGGCCGTGGGCGTGGTGCTCACCGCCGTCATGCTGATCTTTATGGATCCCCTGCTGTCCGTCATGGGCGCAACCAGCGAAACGGCGGGCTATGCCTCCACCTATCTCACCATTGTGGCTCTGGGTTCTCCCTTCATGATGTTCGGCGGCGCCCTGGGCAATGCCATCCGGGCGGACGGCTCCTCCGGCAAGGTGATGGTCATTGGGCTGATCGGTACCTTTACCAATATCGCCCTTGATCCCCTGTTCATTCTGGTGTTTCGCTGGGGGATCGCAGGCGCAGCGATTGCCACTGTGCTAGGAAATGTGGTAACCAGCGTGCTGTCCTATCTCCATGTGCGCAAAAGCGACTGCTTCTCCTGCTCAATCCGGCATTTCACCCTGCGAAAGGACGTTTCCCTGCGCACTCTGGGCTTCGGCCTTCCCATGGCGGCGGGCACGGTGCTGATGTGCTTTTCCGGAATGTTCTCCAACCAGCTCCTGGTGAAATACGGCAATATCGCCGTGGCGGCAAACGGCGTATCGGGAAAAGCCGGAATGCTCACCGGCATGATCGTCATGGGCGTGTGCATGGGGATCCAGCCCGCGATCTCCTACGCTTACGGCGCGGGGAACCAGAAGCGGCTGCGGAAGATCGTCACTGTGACCGGGATCGCCTCCACCCTGCTCAGCACAGCGCTGGGCGCGGGCTTCCTGCTGGGAAGGGAGGCCTTTGTCACCGCTTTCCTGGACGACCCCCAGGTGCTGGAATTCGGCAAGCTGATGATGCTGGGCCTGATTGCTTCCCCCGTGAGCGGTATCTACCAGCTCTGCTCCGTCTATCTGCAGGGAACGGGAAAGGTCTCTTACGCCACCCTCACCGCCCTGCTTCAGAAGGGCATCATCTTCGTCCCGATCCTCTATCTGATGGAAGCCGCCTTTGGGCTGATGGGCCTTGTCTTTGCCGGGGCAGTGACCGATGTGCTGTCAACCGCCGTGGGCGTTGTTCTGTGCCTTGTCTGGGCGAGAAAGCAGAAAGCATATAAAGCTGCCGGGGCCGCCGCCTCGCTTCCCGCAGCGTAAGGATCTTTTCAGAAAAAATAAAAAATCCGGAAGAAAGCCGCAAGAGCTTTTTCAGCAGTTTCGAGTATCCTCTTTTCTGACAGGAAAAACCAATCAGAAAGGTGATCTTCATGAAACACGCCGAAAAGCTCTTGTTCGTTTTACTGCCTGTTTTTCTCCTGCTGGCGGGCTGCGCCGCTGGAAAGGCGCCCTCTTCCTCCCCGGCTGCAGAGCCGGAAAACACAGAAACACTGTACGCCACCATGATCCAGTATGGCGGAGAGGACGAAAGCACTGCCGCTTATCTGAAAATCGCAGAGCGCAGCAAGAAGCTCTTCCCCCTGCTGGAGGAACAGGTCGGAGCCTTCTCCGTAAACGCGTACAACTATCAGACCATGGACGAGGACGGGACGCCGCTGTACACCATGAACACCCTGCACTATCCCATCGAGATCGACCCCAACGGGTACACCATTGAGGTGAGCAAAAACTATTTCCGCTATTTTCCCGTTGAAACCGTGGAGGAAAGCCCGGTAGAAAACCTTCTGGCAGAAGAAGATAACACCCTGAATCTACTGGTGCCGGAGCAGTTCCGGGACCAGGAGCAGGATATCATAAAAGCGCACCGGGAACGGTTTTACTTTGAAAAGGTGGAGGCGGAAAACGAGTACAACAAAAGTGCCGGACGACCTGACCGCCTGGATCTGCGTGCGGAGGACCTCCAGATCAATGTCATCTATGTAAAGGACGGCCAGCGCTACTGTCTGCTGCGCTCCGACTGCGCAATGGATACCGGCGGCTGGGTCACCGATCCCATTGTCCGCATTTACACTTCAAACACGCACTGTAATTACGCCCACAGCCTGCTTTCCCAATGGACTTATTTTTTCGCGGATACCAGCGACCCGGAGGAAGCCTTTGAACGGATTCTGCCGGCGGTAAAAGCCTGCGGCGCGGAAGAAAGCTTCCAAAAGGTACAGCCGGCGGATATGCAGCCAACCGCGGAGGAATAGGTTTTTCAGCAGGAGCGGTAAATTGGAGTTTGGCGAGCTAGTTGTTAACCGTGAGTTGTTAGTTGTTAGAAGAGGCAAGGCCCCTATCTGTCATCCTGAGGAACGAAGTGACGAAGGATCTCGCCTTTAAATTCCTGAGTAAGGGTAAAGGGCGAGATTCTTCACCTTCGGTTCAGAATGACAGGAAAAGAGAGTTCCGAATAACGGAAAATGCGAATCCTTTTTCCCGATTCCAAAAAACCTTTTGACAAATCTGTCTACATGCTGTAGTCTTACATATAGACTACAGCATGTAGACAAAGGAGGGCCATACGTATGGCGGAAATTCAATTGGGAGCTGTAGAGGCCCGTTTTGCGGACATCATCTGGGAACGCGAACCGGTGACCTCTGCCGAACTGACAAAGCTGGCCGCGGACAAACTCACCTGGAAGCGGACCACAACACACACGGTCCTGCACCGGCTCTGCAACAAGGGACTGTTTCAAAACGACAACGGCACGGTAACTTCTCTTATGTCCCGGGAAGAGTTCTATGCCCGTCACAGCAAGAAGTATGTGGACGAGACCTTTGCAGGTTCGCTCCCCGCTTTTCTTGCCGCGTTTACCAGGGAAGAGAAGCTGACCGCCGACGAAATTGCCGAGATCCGTAAGCTGATCGACAAGGCGGGTGAATGATATGGGCGAAGTATTCCTGAAAACGCTGAACATGAGCATTGCCGCAAGCTGGCTGATCCTGGTGGTGGTACTGCTGCGGTTCGTGCTGAAGAAAACGCCGAAGTGGATCGCCGTTCTGCTGTGGGGGATCGTCGCTCTGCGGCTGGCAGTTCCCTTCTCCTTCGAGAGCGCATTGAGCCTGATCCCCAGCGCACAGACCATTCCGGAAAAAGTAATGTCCGGCCCATCCTTTGATGTCCAGACCGGCATTGCCCCCATTGACGATCGTATCAACGACTATCTCGGCAGTTACTATGCTGAGGGCATCACCGTTCCTGCCCACAATGGTGCGAATACCATGACGGTTCTTTCAGCCCTTTGGATTATCGGCATTGTGCTTCTGATCGTTTATACTGCAATCAGCTATATAAGGGTGCGCCGGAGCGTTTCGGAAAGAGTTCCCTATGAAGGGAATATCTTTCTGTGCGACCATGTAAGGTCTCCGTTTATCCTGGGACTGGTCAGGCCAAGGATCTACCTGCCCTCCCATATGGACATGGTCGCCATGGAATCGGTCATTGCCCATGAAAAGGCCCATCTCAAAAGGCGTGACCACTGGTGGAAGCCGCTGGGCTTTCTGATTTTGACGGTCCACTGGTCCAATCCTCTGTGCTGGATCGCCTACGTGCTGCTTTGCCGGGACATTGAGCTGGCCTGCGACGAAAAGGTGATCCGGCAAATGGATGTGGACGGAAAGAAGCAATACTCTGTCGCCCTGCTGGAATGCAGTGCCGGGCGGCGGCTGGTAACGATCTGCCCGCTGGCCTTTGGAGAAGTTGGCGTAAAAGAGCGGATCAAAAATGTGCTGAACTACAAAAAGTCGGCGTTTTGGGTCATCGTTGCGGCCGTCATAGCCTGTGGGTTGGTGACGGTGTGCTTTGCCACAAGCCCGAAGCAGAGCTTCCCTCAAGAGCAGCGCGCGTCCCGGGCGGTGGAACCCCAGCTTACGGAAGCCTTTTCCCAGACGGAGGAGGAGGCTGTTCAGTCACTGAAGCTGACAAAGGACATGGAGGTTGACTCCCGGGGAGACATGAAACTCTATCGCAGGAAATACCTTTGGTGCGGCATGGAGCTGGACACAGATATCGCCCTCGGATATGGGGTCCCGGGCAGCATAAGGGCCATTACCTCCATAAAGAAAGAGACTGAGTGGGAAACTGCTGAAGCCTGCTTTGACTTGTTTAAAGAGCAATTCGGAAACCCTCTGGCATACACGGTCGGAAGCTCCGGAGGCGGAACCAATTATGAATACACGGAAGGAGCCGAGAAAGGAGCTTTTCAGGAGTATCACGGCCTGGAGGGCGACCATCAGCTGGCGTTCCGCTTCTATCTCAACGATAAAAAGCTTACTACCGAATGGGTGGAATATCGTTTGATAAAGGCCGAGGGAAATCCGGGAGAAATTGAGCTTCACTTCTCTCTGCAACGAAGTGTTCGGGCTATAGCCGATCAAATCACTATAGAAGAACTGCGGGAAAAATACCCGGAATACTTTGAATTGGGGACCTTCAAGGGGCTGGAGGTTTATGTCTGGCAAATGGCCGAAAATGACTACCGCTTTGGGCTGATGCAGGGGACCAACCGGGAGAAAACCCAGGAAGAAAAAATGGCGCTCAAAGGCGCTTCGGCAGAGGAAATGGCACTGATTCTGTCCACCTACGATATCGAAGAGAAAGATATTTTTGTGATTCCGTGGCAGAATCCGATTTCAAGTTATATGGTCACGGAAGACATGATAAATGACCCGGAATACCTGAGCGGCATTCGGGCTATGCTTGGGCTTACCGAGAACAACTAAAGCCCGAAACTGAAACCGTCTTCTCCGAGACCGGCAAGAGGAACTGCTGTACCATTTGGCAGACTAGTTGTTAGTTTTTAGAAAAGGCTTTGCCTAAGAGCGCCGCTAAATGATAGTTTAACGCACTAACAGAAAAGCAGAAACTCTTGCCTTTCTCGCCTTCGTTCTCATCTTCGATTCGGTCGGTCATAGACGATTGCCACTGGCAATCATGACCTCGGTCAGTTCGCAGCTTGTGTCCCACTGGGGGGAAGGTCTCCGGTGGAGACCGTTCTGACCCGACCGAGTTGAAAACGAGAACGGTGCAGAACAAGCGCAGAAAGCCATGGCTTTCTTGGCGCATTTGCACCCGACGCGAAGCGGAGAAAGGTGTCACGGTGCAACCGTGACGGAGGGGTTCGCAGCAAGATTTTTCTCTGGTTTTAGAACCCCTCAGTCAGCCTATCGGCTGCCAGCTCCCCTTTCAGGGGAGCCAAGGGGTGAGCGTTAAACTATAATTTATACACTCACCGAAGGTTTCCTCAGATAAACTCTTTTTCCCTTGCTTTTCTGTGAAAAGCGTGGTAAGCTGAAGTAAGATAGAGGCCTCGCCTGCCGGGGCTTTTGCTTTTTACGAAAGGAGTGTTGTGCTATGAAATTTATGTTGGAGGGTTCTCTGATCTAGCATTTCATATGGGCGGGGATTTTCCTGCCGCCTCAAGCAACCTTTTGTGAAGTTTCTCTTGGATTGAATCGGCAAGCCGCAGAGAGCAGCATGAAAAAGGCTGCTTTCCGCGGCATTTCTGCGCCCAAATTTAAGAAAGGAGTGATGTTTTATGAAATACCTCAGACCTTCAAACTCAAATCTACAGGAGGAATTTCATGATCGATTTACAGGAATTCGGCTGGCGCTCGGAGGAAGCTCTCCGGGAAGGGGAAACCCCCGCCAGAGTAATAGCCGTTCACAAAGAACGGTATGCTTTGATCTGCCCGCTGGGAGAATGCTTCGGGCGGCTCAAATCCAGCGTCTATTTTGACGCGGGAAAGGAAAAATTCCCCACCGTGGGCGACTTTGTGACCCTTGCCTGCAATCCGTCGGGGGACAGCATGATTCTGCGGACGCTTCCCCGCCGTACCTTCTTTGCCCGGCGGGATCCCGCCCCCGGCTTTCCCATGGAACAGGCAGTAGCCGCCAATTTTGACACGGTCTTCGTGGTGCAGTCCCTCAATGAAAATTTCAACGTGAACCGGCTGGAGCGGTATCTGGCCCTGGCCTGGCAGAGCGGCGCACAACCGGTGGCAGTGCTGACAAAGGCCGATCTGCCGGGAGACCACAGCGCCATGATCTCCGCCGCAGAAAAGGCCGCTCCCGGTGTGGAGGTCATTGTCCTCAGCGCAAAAACAGGGGAAGGTCTGGAGCGGCTTTCACCCTATCTTCTCCCCGGTCGAACGCTGGTGTTTTTAGGCTCCTCCGGCGTGGGGAAATCCAGCCTTTTAAACCGTCTTGCCGGAGAAGAGCTGATGGCCGCCGGAGAGATTCGGGAAAAGGACGACCGGGGGCGGCACACCACCACTCACAGACAGCTTTTCTCCCTGCCCTGCGGGGCCATGGTGATCGATACTCCGGGAATGCGTCAGCTTGGCATGTGGGAGGCTTCCTCCGGGCTGGAGCTTGCTTTTCCTGAAATTGAGCCCTTTCTGGGGCAGTGCAAATTTTCCGACTGCCGCCATGAAAATGAGCCCGGCTGTGCGATCCGGAAGGCGATTGAACGGGGCTTGATCTCTACAGAACGCTGGAAAAGTTACCAACAACTTCACAGCGAATCCGCCCTTCCCGACAGGACAGATTCTTACCGCAGAAAAAGGCAGGAGCTTCACAAAAAAGCGGCAAAAGCCTCCCGGCGAAAACGAGATTTCAATTTTGAGTAAACGAATGTCCCCCAGACAAGAATCTGGGGGACGTTTTTGTTTCAGTAATCATTCCAACTCGAAAGCACCGGTATAAAGCTGATAATACTTTCCTTTTTGCCCGATCAGCTCGTGGTGGTTGCCGCGCTCGATGATCCGGCCCAGCTCCAGCACCATGATGCTGTCGGAATTTTGCACGGTGGAAAGCCGGTGGGCGATCACAAACACGGTGCGCCCCTGCATCAGGCCGTCCATGCCCTGCTGTACCAAGCGTTCGGTGCGGGTATCGATGGAGGAGGTGGCCTCGTCCAGGATCATGACAGGCGGGTCGGCCACTGCGGCTCTGGCAATGCTCAAAAGCTGGCGCTGGCCCTGGGAAAGACCGCTGCCGTCTCCTGTCAGCACGGTGTCATACCCTTCGGGAAGCCGCCTGATAAAGCTGTCGGCGTTGGCCAGCTTTGCCGCCGCCTCCACCTCTTCCTCGGTGGCGTCCAGCTTGCCGTAGCGGATATTGTCCCGCACCGTGCCGGTAAACAGGTTTACATCCTGCAGCACGATGCCGAGAGAACGGCGGAGGTCCGGCTTTTTGATCTTATTGATATTGATGCCGTCATAGCGGATCTTGCCGTCCGCAATGTCATAAAACCGGTTGATCAGATTGGTAATGGTGGTCTTGCCCGCGCCGGTAGCGCCTACAAAGGCGATCTTCTTGCCGGGCTCGGCGTCTATGGAAATGTCGTGAAGCACAAGCTTTTCGGGGTCATATCCGAAATCCACGTCAAAGAGCTCCACATGTCCTGTAAGCCGTGTATAGGTAACGGTGCCATCGCCGTGGGGATGCTTCCACGCCCACATGCCGGTGCGCTCCGCGCTTTCCGTCAATTGTCCGTTTTCTTCTTTGGCATTTACCAGAGTGACATAACCCTCATCCTGCTCCGGCTCCTCATCCATCAGGGCAAAGACCCGTTCAGCGCCTGCCAGAGCCATGACGATCATGTTGAACTGCTGGGCGATCTGGTTGATGGGCATGGTAAAGCTTCTGCTGAGCTGTAAAAATGCCGCGATACCGCCCAGGGTCAGGCCGCCGATACCGTTAATGGCCAGCGCGCCGCCGGCAATGGCGATCAAAGCGTATTGCAGGTGGCCCAGGTTATTCATGGCAGGGCCCATGATATTGGAAAAGATATTGGCCTTTGTGGCTTCCTGCCGGAGAGTGCCGTTGAGGTTGTCAAATTCCTCCTTGGCCTTTTCCTCGTGGCAGAAGACCTTTACCACCTTCTGGCCGGATATCATTTCTTCAATATATCCGTTCATAGCGCCGATAGACTTCTGCTGCCTTACGAAATACTTGCCGCTCTGTCCGCCGATCTTCGCGGTGATGAACATCATGAAGGCCACTGTGACCAGCACAAGAAGCGTCAGCCAGCCGCTGGTGGTCACCATGGCGATAAATACGGAAACTACGGTGATCAGCGAGGAAAAAAGCTGGGGTACGCTTTGGGAGATCAGCTGCCGCATGGTGTCGGTATCGTTGGTATAGCAGCTCATGGTATCGCCGTAGGTGTGGGTGTCAAAATACTTGATCGGCAGCGTTTCCATTTTCTGGAACATATCGTTTCTGATATCACGCAGCGATCCCTGGGAAACCGTTGCCATGAGCCAGCTTTGCAAAAACGCCGCGATAATGCCTGCCAAATAGATCATTCCCATGGTGCCCACGGCCTTCAAAAGCCCTGAAAACACGGGATTCTCCATTTTCACCAGCGGGGCGATATAGTCGTCGATCAGCGTCTGCAGGAACAGAGAGCCTTTTACGCCTACGATGGCGCTTACTACGATGCACAGAAGCACCACGATAAATCGGACTCTGTTCCATCCTCTGATGTAAGATAAGATCCGTCCGATGGTCTTTACGGGGTTCTTCGCCCGTTTGCCCTTTGCAAAGGCAGCTCCTCCGGGATGTCTCGGTCCTGGCATGCTCAATCCTCTCCTTTCTGCTGAGATTCATAAACCTCACGGTAGATCGGGCTCTTTTCCATGAGCTCTTCATGAGTGCCCACGCTTTCGATCTTTCCGCCGTCAAGCACAACGATCTGGTCCGCGTCCTGAACGGAGGACACGCGCTGTGCTATGATGATCCTGGTAGTGCCGGGGATCTCCTTCCGGAAGGCCTGGCGGATCAATGCGTCGGTGCGGGTGTCCACCGCACTGGTGGAGTCGTCCAGAATCAGCACCTTTGGCTTTTTCAAAAGCGCCCTGGCAATACAGAGACGCTGCTTTTGGCCGCCGGAAACATTGGAGCCTCCCTGTTCGATGTGGGTATCGTACCCATCAGGGAATTCTCGGATAAAGGAATCCGCCTGGCTGAGCTTACAGGCATGCTCCATTTCCTCGTCCGTGGCGTTTTCGTTGCCCCAGCGCAGGTTATCCTTTATGGTGCCGGAGAACAGCTCGTTCTTCTGCAGCACCATAGCCACCTCTTCGCGCAGGGCTTCAAGATTGTAATCCCGCACATCCTCGCCGCCTACAAGCACCCTGCCGCCGCTTACGTCATAGAGGCGGGGGATCAGCTGCACCAGGCTGCTCTTGCCAGAGCCGGTACCGCCCAGGATGCCGACGGTCTGGCCGGGCTTTATATTCAGATTGATTTCGGAAAGGCAGGCCTTTCCGCTTTTCTTGTAGCGGAACTCCACGTTTTCAAATACCACGGAGCCGTCCTTTACCGTTGTCAAGTTCTTTTCGCCGTCCACAATGTCCGGCTGTTCGTCCAGGATCTCCACGATACGTTCCATGGACGCCTTGGACATAACGGTCATGACGAATATCATGGAAAGCATCATCAGGCTCATCAGGATCTGAGAAGCATAGGAGATGATGCTCATGAGCTGGCCGGTGCTCATGGTCCCTCCGACGATCATTTTCGCGCCGAACCAAGAAATCAGCAGAATACCGCCGTACATGCAGAACTGCATCAGCGGGGAGGTAAACGCCAGGATCTTTTCCGCCCGGGTGGATTCCTTCCGGATATCCTCGGAGGCAGACGTAAATTTCTCTACCTCGTGATCCTCCCGCACAAAAGCCTTTACCACCCTGATGCCGCGCAGATTTTCCTGAACCACGGTGTTGAGCTTGTCATACCGCTTGAACATCCGCTCAAACACGGGATGGGCCTTGGTGGAAAACAAAAGCATTCCGCCGCCCAGGATCGGGATAGCGGCGAGGAAGATGCAGGAAAGGGAGGGATTCAGGCTGAAGGACATGAACAGGGCAAAAATCAGCATCAGCGGCGCGCGCACAGCCGTGCGGATGATCATTTGAAACGCGTTCTGCACATTGGTGACGTCTGTTGTCAGGCGCGTTACGATGCTGCCGGTGGAGAATTTGTCGATATTGGAAAAAGAAAACCTCTGCACCTTGTAGTACATGTCCTTCCGCAGATTAGCCGCAAAGCCGGCGGAAGCAATGGACGCGCTCCGGCCGGAAAGCACACCGAAGGCCAGGGAAACAACGGCGCACAAAACCAGCCCCAGTCCCATTTTCCAGATGTAGCTCATATTCCCCGCATCGATTCCATAATCAATCAAAAAGGCCATGAGCATTGGGATCAGCACTTCCATCAGCACTTCGCCCAGCATAAAGATCGGGGTAAGGATCGTGTCTTTTTTATACTGCCGGATCGCGCCGGCAAGCTTTTTAATCATCGCAGGGACCTCCTTTTCTTGTCTTTTCCGGAAGCTCAGATTCCAAATTGGCTCTGATCTTCCCGCAGATCCTTAAGAAGGTCTGCTTTTCCTCTTCGGTCAGTCCTTTGGAGATGCTTTCTTCCGTCTTTCTGATACTGTTTACTATATTCTCGTGCATTGCGACAGCCTTGGGTGTAAGGGATATCTTTTTCAGGCGGGCATCGCTTTCCACTGAGCTGCGTGTCACAAGCCCGTTTTTTTCCATCAGCTGCAGGATCCCTGTGACCGTGGAACGGCGAATGGAAAAAGCCGCCTGCAGGTCACGCTGAAAAACATCCAGATCCCTGTGATGATACAGGTAGCCGATGATCCATCCGTTTAGCCCGCCGCCGGGTTTTCCGCCGCCTTCATGATCCTCTTCTCCCCGAAAAGCCAGCCGGTCGGTCTGCCGCCTGATCAGCTTGGAAAGGGTGTGAATCTGAAAACCGATTTCTTCCGTTTGTTTCAAGCCAAAGCTCTCCTTTCTTTCTGGAATGCTCCTCAAACTGTTCGTCATCGTACTGTTCGTTTCCTATACTGTTCATAACCATACTGTTAGGTTACGAACATTATATGGCATGCCTTTTGATTTGTCAATAGTTTTCCCGCTCTTTTTTGCGCCTTCTTTTGAACAAGCCGTAAAACGATAAAGCCCCGGGCTTTCACCCGGGGCTGATCTGCTATAAAATTACTTTCCGGCGTTTGCCTTCGCCCGCTTTTTCGCCTGCCACATTGCAAAGATGTTGGGGGCAATGCACTGGGAGGAGAAGCAGCCGGCCACAACGCCTGCCATCATGGGCAGTGCGAAGGAAACAACGGTATTGATGGCGAACACGCCCGCCACGATCCCGACTACCAAAAGTGCCAAGAAGGTGGTCAGTGAGGTGAGCAGCGTGCGGCCCAGCGTCTGGTTCAGGCTGGCGTCCATCACGTCTGTCTGATCTACTCTCGGGCCCATCTTTCGCTTGTTCTCACGGACACGGTCGTAAATAACGATGGTGCTGTTCAGGGAGTAACCGAGGATCGTCAGAACGACTGCGATGAAGATATCGTTGATTGGCATGCCGAAGATCACGAACACGCAGAAGGAAATCACAATGTCGTGAAGCAGCGCCACAATGGCGGTAACGCCGGCGGAAAGGCCGCCGATCTTCTTGAACCGCAGGGCGATGTAGACCAGCAGCAGCACCGCGGTGATGGCAAAGCAGACAAGGCATTTCTGGAAGAACTTGGCGCCCATGGTGGCGTCAACAGAGTTGGATTCCAGCAGCGTGAAGTTCGCCTCTTCATAAGCCTCGCTCAGGGTTGTTGCCACTTCTGTCTGCTCATCGGGAGACATGCTCTGGTTCCCGGCAAAGGAAATGGTCACATGCTTCGCATCGGAATTGATATCCTGGTTCATGGCAACGGAGCAGTCCTTGCCCAGCTTGTCCTTGATGGTGGCCTGAATGCTGTCAGGAGAAACATCCTCGCCGTCCACAGCATACCGGATCATAGAGCCGCCGGCAAACTGGATATCCAGCTTGGGGCCGACGATCATGCTGGCGATAATGCCGACCACAATCAGAGCCAGAGAAATGATGAAGTAGATCTTTTTATTGCGGAAGAACTGAATGTTCTTTCCGGGGGCTTTCTCCGCGGCCCCTTCCTTTGCGCCGCCGAAGAGCCAGCTCTTATGCAGGCACTTGAAGCCGGCCAGAGACAGGGTCATCAGTCTGGTGGCAAACACGCCCATGATGAAGTTTGCGATGATACCGACCAACAGCGTAAATCCGAAGGAGAAGATAGTGCCGGTGGTGGACTCGCCGAAGATCATGGAAAGAATATTGCTGGGGCCAAACACGCCCATCAGCATGATCGCCACAATGGCGGTGGTGATGTTGCCGTCAAAAATAGCCCAGAAGCTGCTCTGGAAGCCGCGCTGCAAAGCGCCGTCCAAAGTCTTTCCGTTCTTCAGCTCCTCACGCACGCGGCTGGCGGTGATCACGTTTGCGTCAACGCCCATACCGATGGAAAGGATGATACCCGCGATGCCGGGCAGGGTCATCGTAAAGGAATTCATGTTGGAGAAGAAGCCGGAAACAGAAGCAAACACCAGACCCATCTGTCCCGCAAGGCTGATCACGGCAACTACGCCGGGCAGGCGGAAGCAGACGATCATCAAAATCGCGATGACAATAAAGGCAATGATACCTGCGGTCATCATGGCTTCCAAAGCCTGAGAGCCCAGAGTGGGAGCCAGCGTGTTAAAGTTTGAGGTCTCCAAAGCGAAAGGAAGCGCGCCTGCCTGGATCTGCGCGGCAAGCTGCGTGGCGGACTCACTGGTGAAGTTGCCTTCGATAATGCACTTGCCATCGGAGATAACAGCATTTACCGTCGGCGCGGAAAGCAGCACATCGTCCATCCAGATGGAAATGGTCTGCCCCTGAAGCCGCTCAGTGGCTTCCGCGAATTTTTCCTTTCCGCTGGAGCTGAATTCCAGGGAAACGACGTATTCGGAAGCGCCGGTATTCTGGTTCTGCTGAACGGCCGGATAAGCGCTTACCACCTCGCTGCCTTCCAGAATGATCTTTTCATCGTCATAGGCAGAGCCTTCCCGGAAGGTCAGAAGGGCCGTGGCGGAAAGTTCATTGATGGCGGTTTCGGGGTCAAAATCCGTCTCATCGCTCTTCCAGGGGAATCTTACAATGATCCGGTTGTTGTTGACGTCGGTATACAGCTCGTAATCGGTGATGTTCTGAGAGACCATACGGGTCTCCACGATCTCCTTGGCGGAGTTGAGCTGGTCGCTTGTGGCTTCCACGCCATCGGCAGGGCTGAAGGTAGCCTCTACGCCGCCGCGGATATCAATACCCCACCGGATATCAGATGCGCCTTTCAGGTAAGTGACCTTGAAGTCGCCGTTCTGGCCGTACACACCGAACAGGGCCGTGTAAACAAGAGCCGCGATCAGGATCAACACCACAAAAAAGACAGGTTTTTTTACTCTCTTCATGGGTCTAGCCTCCAATTTGGCCGCCTTCCTTTCGGCTCCCGCAGGCGGTCAATGTTTTCTTCGTTTTTATCTTTTGGGCCACGCCGGGAAACACCTGGCCGCAGAAAGCAGGACGGTTTTCCCGTCCCGCCCTTGTACGGAATTATTCCTCTGCAGTGGTTTCCTCAGCGGGTGCTTCCTCCACAGGTGCTTCCTCTACAGGTGCCTCTTCCGCAGGAGCTTCAGCGGGAGCCTCTTCTACGGCAGTGCCGTCGGCTACATATACCACTTCCTCGGCAGGAGCCTCAGCGGCTGCCTCGTCCTCAGCGGCCTTCTGCTCTTCCAGCAGGGCGCGGATAGACAGAGACACTCTGTGGCGCTCGAAATCGATCTCGGTGATTTTTACGGTAACTACATCGCCCACCTTCAGCACATCCTGGGGCTTTTCGATCCTGTGGTCCGCGATCTGAGAAATGTGGATCAGGCCGTCAATGCCGGGGGTCACGCTGGCAAAGGCGCCGAACTGGGTCATGCCCACAACGGTGGCTTCGCAGACAGTGCCCACGGGATACTCCTGCTCCAGCTTGACCCAGGGGTTGTCCTCCGGGCGCTTATAGCCGAGAGAGATTTTCTTGTTTTCACGGTCCAGCTTCTTTACGTACACGTCGATGGTATCCCCGACGCTTACCACTTCGCTGGGATGGCGCACACGGTTCCAGGAAAGCTCGGAAACATGTACCATGCCATCCACACCGCCGAGATCAACAAAGGCGCCGAAATTCGTAAGGGATTTTACCTGGCCGCTGAACTGCTGGCCCTCTTCCACGGTTTCCCAGAACTTATCCTGCAGAGCCCTGCGCTCATCGCGAAGCACGCTGCGGATAGAGCCCACCGCGCGGCGGCGGGAGCGGTTCACTTCGATCACGCGGAACTTGACAACCTGTCCCTTCAAGGGGTTCAGATCTTCCCCGCGGGAGGCGGTGGCCTGGGAGGCGGGAACAAAGATCCGCATGGCGTCCTTCAGAACGATAACACCGCCCTTGACGACTTCCACTACCTTGCCTTCCAGCACTTCGCCGGACTCCAGGGCCTTCTCGATATCGTCCCAGCCGCGCATTGCGTCTACACGGCGCTTGGAAAGCATGATGGTTCCTTCCTGATCGTTGGTCTTCATGATGAGAAGTTCCATCTCGTCTCCGAGCTTGACAACGTCTTCCGGCTTGACTGTGGGATCGTTACTGAGCTCCGCCACGGGAATAAA
The DNA here is from genome assembly GCA_964577585.1 of uncultured Acutalibacter sp. Classification (GTDB taxonomy): domain Bacteria; phylum Bacillota; class Clostridia; order Oscillospirales; family Acutalibacteraceae; genus Acutalibacter. Next base: position 9,936 of record CAZNZS010000027.1, on the reverse strand, counting down.
GCCCGCCTGTTTCCTTCCAACGTCCACATACACTTCGGTGGGAGAGATCCCTACAACAACGCCGTGTACCTTTTCGTCTGTATTTAAGCTTTTGAGGGATTCCTCAAGCATCTCCTCAAAATTTTGCTCATTGGTGCTGACTTCTGCCATGGTAACAAGTACCTCCTTTATAATGCTTGCGGGGGTCGAAGCTCCCGCAGTTATGCCGACCTGCACTCCGGCAGGGAAAGCCGGAAGCTCGTCCGCCCTTTCGATGAGGACGGTCTTGCAGAACTTCGCGCAGATATCCCGAAGCTTACAGGTGTTCGAGCTGTTTCTCCCGCCGATCACGACCATTCGATCGCATCGGCGCGCCAGGGATTCCGCTTCCTTTTGCCGCTTTGCAGTCGCATTACATATTGTAGCAAAAACTGCGGCGTTTGTACATACTTTTTTCAGGGTTTCCAAACAATTTTGCCATTCTTCGGTCCGAAAAGTGGTCTGTGCCGCGATGCTGACGGGCTTTTTTTCCAAATCGGAATGATTTTTCAGCAATTCTTCCAATTCCCGGGCATTGCCGACCACGTAATATTCCCCGGTGCAGTGGCCGGTGATCCCCTGTACCTCAGGGTGATCCTTATCTCCGCAGAGCAAAAACACCCTGTTTTCTCTTCCGGCTGTCTCCGCCAGCTCATGAAGCTTCTTCACAAAGGGGCAGGTGGCGTCCGCCGTTTCGATCTTCATTTCCCGAAGCTTGTCCGTTACGCTTTTCGGCACTCCGTGGGAGCGTATGACAAGCACATAGCCGGGCGGCACGTCCTCCGGGCGCTCCACGATCTTCACGCCCCTGCGCTCCAGGTCCTCCACGATCTGGGGATTGTGGATGATGGGCCCCAGAGTGGCGGCCCGTTTTCCCTGGTTCAACAGTTCATACACCATGCTGACTGCCCGGTCCACTCCAAAGCAGAACCCGGCGGTCTCGGCAACCAGTACCGGCAATCAGTTTCCCTCCTTCTCCTGAAGCTGAGAAGGCAGGCCCAAAGATTTCAGGGATTCCTCCCGCAGCTCCACGATGCGTTCCATAACGGTACGGCTTGCCCTGCGAAGCTGCATGCTGGATTCATCGGGTATGTTCAGCTCTTCGGCGGAAATGGGCTTTCCGAACCGTATTTCAGTCCTTTTGAATTTCAGGGCAGGGCCTCCCCCGGCTCCTGTAATACACACGGGCACAATGGGCGCCTTTGTGCGGTAATGCAGCAAAGCGGCCCCCGTTTTCGGCTTCTGCAGAAGTCCTGTTTTTGACCGCGTTCCTTCAATAAACACGCCCACAACGGCGTTTTGCTCCAGCAGGGAATAGGCGTCTGCCAAAGCGTCCGCCCCGCCTGTGCCCCGCCTCACGGGAAAAGCGCCCAGGCCCCGCAGCACGGCGCCGATGAATTTATTGCGGAACAGCTCTTCCTTCGCCATGTAAAACACCTGCCTGTGCTGGGAAACGCCCAGCAGAACAGGGTCCTTCATGGCCACATGGTTCGAGCAGATCAGCACCGGCCCTTCCTTGGGAACATTCTCCCCGCCGATCACCCGGATCCTGTAGACCAGCCTGTAAAACAGCGCCAGCACACATTGCCCGAACACATAAAAGGCGCTTCTGCGCTTTGCTTTCCTTACTTTCTTTTCCAACGCTCTTCCCTCCTGCATGTTTGCTTTTTCAATTTACTGCCTTTCCCCTGACGAGCTTTATCAGCTTCTCCACCACTTCCTCAAAGCTCAGCTCTGTGGTGTCTAAAAGGATCGCGCCCTCCGCCTGCTTCAGCGGTGCCGTTTCCCTGTGGGTATCCTGATAGTCCCTCTGCCGGATATCCTTTAAGATCTCCTCATATTCCGCCTCGTGGCCGCTTTCCCGAAGCTGCTTTACCCTGCGCCTGGCCCGTTCCTCCGGGGAAGCGGTGAGAAACACCTTCAGCTGCGCGCCCGGCAGCACCACGGTGCCGATATCCCGGCCATCCATGATCACATCATTTTTTCGGGCCAGCTCCCGCTGAAGCTCCAGCAAAAACGCCCGTACCGCCGGGTGGGCAGAGCAGTGGGAGGCCGCCATGGATACCTCCGGCGTGCGGATGAGCCCTGTGACCTCCCTGCCGCAAAGGAACATTTTCTGCCCCTCCGGATCATGCTGAAGCTCCACCTGAATTTTCGGCAGGACCGGCTCCACCCGGGAAGCATCCTTCGGATCGATGCCATGTTCTAAAAGGTATAGCCCGATGGTCCGGTATAAGGCCCCGGTGTCCACATACACAAAGCCCAGCTCCTTTGCCGCCGCCTTCGCGATGGAGCTTTTCCCCGCTCCGGAAGGGCCGTCCAATGCCACTGCAAACATATCTATCTACTCTCCTCTTTGTTCTTTATGAGTTGTAATATTCTGTTTTACAGAACTTCGCTTTTCCTTTGAAATTCCTCCCGCAGAAGCCGGTACTCCACACGGGTCTTCATGGCTCCATCGTGCCATTCCCAATTCGGTCGCTCCGCCTCCAATATCATACCGCATTTCCGCATGATCCCCTCTGAGCCCCTGTTTTCCCGCAGACAGCCGGTAGTGACCCGGTACACGTTATCTTCCAAAAAGGCAAATTCCAACACCCGCCGAAAAGCCTCCGCGCCGTATCCCCGCCTCCAGAATTCCGGAAGGTAAAAATACCCCGCTTCCACCAGCTTTCCCAAAGGCGTTCGGTTTTTCACCGTGTACCCCACGCTGCCAAGCTGCTCCCCCGTCTCCTTCAGCTCCGCCCGGAGAAATACAAAGCGCCGCTCTGAAGAGGCCGCGTCCGCCAAAACCTCCGCAAAATCCTTTTCCCCCTCCTGCCTGGTGTGAAGCCGGATATCCTGCAAATAGTACATGGTTTTCGGGTCGCTTTTCAGCCGGATATAGTCTTCCCTATCCTTTGGGTCGTAATCTCGCAGGATCAGCCGCTCTGTTTCCAGTTTAATCATAGGTCCGCTTTCCTTCTAAAAATTCATCGATCAGCCGGATATCCGAAAGATCCTTTTCTCTTCCCAGCTTTTCCTTCTGCCTGCGAATGCTTAAAAGGCTGGCGGCCCGCACTCCGCAGAGCTCTATGACCTCATCCGTGTGCCAATTTTCCAGCACCTCTATTTGACCGCTCACTGCAAAGATCCGGGTGCCGTCCAGCCCGTCCCGGCGAAAGGGGACCCCTTGTCCCTCCAATTTATCCGCCAGAGCTGTGGTGCAGATCAGGTCGATATCCCGGGTGCTCTCCTTCACCCCGTGCAGCACCAGCGCCGCCCCGGAGGTCAGCCAGCAGTCCTCTCCCAAAAAGTCCAGCTCCCGCAGAAGCCGAAGGATATCTTCCCTGTTCAGAAATGCTTCCATATTTTTTCCCTTCGGCTGATTTTGTAACGCCGCCTTTACAGCTTCATCAATATACTCGCAGACATTTTGAAAGTTATGGGTGATCTCGTTATTCGGTATCCTTAAGACCTGCAGCCCGTATTCTTCCAAAAATCTTGTACGCTCTGCGTCTTTTTTCTGCTCCTCGGTTTCGTAATGCTGGCTTCCGTCCAATTCGATCACAAGCTTCGCCTTGGCACAATAGAAATCGGCAATATAGGGACCTAATACCCTCTGGCGGTAAAATTTGACGGGATAGCCGCGAAGAAAACGATACCACAAATTTGCTTCCTGTGTTGTCATTTCCTTGCGAAGTTTTTTTGCCAAAGGCGTCAGGGAGGGGTTATGCTTTCGTTTCATAAAGTACCTGCTTACACATTCAGATGGTGTATCGGAAAGGTTGTTCTTGCCCTTATCCCTTTTACCTCCCCTGCTAAGGGGAGGGGGACCATCGAAGATGGTGGAGGGGTTCTTGCTGAAAGCTTACTATGACTTAAACCCCCTCCGTCATGGCGTCTCGTCTTCGACTCGGTCAGTTCGCGTCAACGCCCCACCGGGGCGTGCTCACCGCCATGCCACCTCCCCTTGGCAGGGGAGGTTAAGGTCAAGGGCAGGCTCGCCTTATGGTAAGGGAAGGCTAAGAGCAAATCCCTTTCTAACAACTAATTACTAACAGCTAACAACTAAAGGGCGAGATTCTTCGTAAGGGAGCGAAGCTCCGTTTTCTCAGAAATGTCAATGGAAGTAGTGAGATAAATTGTTGTTTAGTGGGGTGCCCTTATCCCTTTTACCTCCCCTGCTAAGGGGAGGGGGACCATCGAAGATGGTGGAGGGGTTCTTGCTGAAAGCTTACTATGACTTAAACCCCCTCCGTCATGGCGTCTCGTCTTCGACTCGGTCAGTTCGCGTCAACGCCCCACCGGGGCGTGCTCACCGCCATGCCACCTCCCCTTGGCAGGGGAGCCTAAGGGCACCGCTCATTTCTCCCAAGTTCTCTTATCCGTTCTTCCCAAAATGTAATCAATGCTCACATTGTAATAATCTGCAAGGGAAATTAGAAATTCAGGGGACATGTCCCTGTCTCCCGCTTCATAATGACTGTAAGCGCGCTGTGTCACACCTAAATCATTCCCCACTTCTGCTTGATTCTTTTTCTTTTCTTTTCTCAATTCTTTTACTCTCTCATACTTCATAAACTGCGTCCTCCAAATTTCCCAATTTGGGCTATTGACAATTTGTCCATTTTGTTCTATGATGGTGTTCGAGGTGATACACATGACAAGCGAAAGAAAGTTCCATGAACTGCTGGCCGATTTTCGAGGAAATGCCCGGCTCTTTGAAGCCACGCTGCTGCGCTATGACAGCCTGCGGTGTGCCAAGGAAAACCCGGAATTCTGCCGACAATATTCGCAGGAAGCACTGAACGCAGCCGAAAAGGATCTGTTGGAGGACATCAGCTTCCAAGGGGAAGATCTGGCAAATCTTGCCCTGTGGCTGAAAAACGCCTGTCTCTTCCAGCGAAACGATCAAGGTCAAAGGCCTTCAACTGACAACTGACGTCTCGCAGCTAACAGCTCTCCCCCGCCAAATGCCCGCTGGAAAAAGCGATCTGCAGATTATAGCCCCCGGTGTAGGCGTCGCAGTCTATCATTTCTCCCGCGAAATAAAGGCCCTTGATGAGCTTCGATTCCATGGTATGGGGGTCGATCTCCCCAAGGCTCACCCCCCCGGAGGTAACGATGGCTTCCCCGATGGGGCGAAAGCCTTCGATCTCCACGGTAAAATCCTTTAACAGCCCGCACAAAGCTCGGCGCTGCTCCTTGGTAATCGAATTGCCGCGGGTTTCCCCGGGGATCCCGGAGCGCTCCACGATGACGGGAATCAGCGTTTTCGGCAATAAGGCCCCCAGAGAATTGGAAAAGTTTTTATTCTTGTTTTCTTCCAGATCCCGCAGGATCCTCAAGTCAAGCTTCTGCTCGTCCAGGGCGGGCTTCAGATCGATGTGGGCCGTGTACTTTCCCGGCTCCATCGGGTGCATATGAGAGGAGGCGCTTAAAACGGTGGGGCCGGAAAGGCCGAAATGGGTAAACAGCATTTCCCCGAAATCCTCGTAAACCGGCTTTTTCTTTCCGCTCTGCGTGATCCGCAGCCCGCAGTTTCTGAGAGAAAGGCCGGCAAGCCTGGGGCAATAGTCGCCCTGCTCCACCAGAGGGACCAGCGAGGGCGATATTTCCGTCACCTCATGGCCCAGCTTCTTTGCCAGCCGGTATCCTCCACCGTCGGAGCCTGTGCCGGGATAAGAGGCCCCGCCGCAGGCCAGCAAAACAGACTTTGCCCTGTATTCGCCGCCGGAGGTCACCACGCCGGCGGCTGCGCCGTTCTCTGTGATCACCTTTGAAACCGCTTCCCGGATGACGATTACGCCGGCCCGCGAAAGAAAGCGCTCCAACGCGCCGGCAATGTCATCCGCCCTGTCCGAAACAGGAAACACCCTGCGTCCCCGTTCCGTTTTCAGGGGTACGCCCAGGTCTTCGAAAAATTTCATCACAGCGGCGGGAGGAAACGCGGAAAGGGCGGAATAAAGGAACTTTCCTCCCCGGGGCGTGTTCAAGATCACTTCCTCCGCGGAGCAGTGATTTGTCACATTGCACCGGCCTTTTCCGGTGATCCGGAGCTTTCTTCCCAGCTGCCGGTTCTTTTCCACCAGGGCGGTCCTTTTTCCCCCGGAAGCCGCAGTGCCGGCGGCCATCATCCCGGCGGGCCCGCCGCCCACCACTATCACATCAAATGTGTTTTGAAAGCTCAACTGCTTTTTTCATCCACCTTTTCGTAAACTCCGTATTCGTCCCAGATGCTCTCGATCTCCTGCAGCGTGGTCCCCACTTCCTCCTTCTTCCGGATGGCAACGCTTACGATCAGCGCGTTGATAATACTCAAGGGCCCCACAAGGGAATCCACAAAGGAGACCATGTCACTGCGGGCAAACAGAAGATGGGAAGCATACTGTGCCAGGGGAGAAAGCGGGCTGTCTGTAAGGGCCACGGTAACGGCCCCACGGTCGGAAGCGTATTTTACGGTTTTTGCCGCCTTTTTGGAATACCGGGGAAAGCTGATGGCAATCAGGGCGTCCCCGGGCCCGATATGGATCATCTGCTGAATGATGCTCGCTTCGCTGGTGGCGTCTACGAGCTGTACGGTGTCAAAGATCAACTGAAGGTAATGGGCCAGAAAGGTGGCCAGCGCCCGGGAGCTTCCCGCCCCCAGCACATAAACTCTTTTCGCGCTTACCAGAGCGTCCGCGGCCCTGTTGAAGGCCTCCCGGTCCATATTGTCCCGGGTGCGTTTCAAAATATCAATGTCCTGCTGCAGCACCGCATCAAGCAGCTTGTCCGGCATGATGTTGCTGGAAGTCATCTGCAGCCGCTGCACGCTCGTCATTTTGCTGCGGATCATTTCCTGCATGGCCTGCTGCAAGGCAGGATAGCCGGAATATCCGATCTCTGTCGCAAAACGCACCACGGTAGATTCGCTGACTCCCACAGTATTTCCCAGACGGGACGCTGTCATAAAGGCCACTTTATCGGCATGCTCTTCTATATATTTCGCGATCCGCCGCTGTCCCTTGGAAAAGTGGGGACTGTTCAGCCGGATCCTCTCCGAAAGCTGGCTGTTCATCTGTTTCCTTCCTTTCTTCGTACAAACACATTCATTTTAAGGCTTCCTCCTGCAAAAATCAAGCTGAATTCAGGATTTCTTCCCTTTTTCAGAGAAAAAATTGCAAGATTTTTTCTTTTCGCTTCAAAAAATAATCAAGAAAAGGGGGTTGGGGAAGGAACCGAAAAAAGAAAGGTCCCGGTTTCTCCGGGACCTGCTTGATCTTATTTTCCTTTAAGAAGCTTTTGCACCCTGTCGTGGAGCCGGAAGAGATACTGGGAGATCAGGCCCTCCAAAGCCCGGTCGTACAAAACAAATACCAGGTCGGCCATCAAAAGCAGCACCCAAACTGTGGCGTCCCCCAAAAATCCTATGTTTTCCCAGGGGATCCCCAGCACATATACCGTCAAAAGCCCTTCGGCAACGGCGGCGGCGTTAAACAGAAGGAACTTCACGGCAAAGCGCAGTACCTTGTTCCGTATCTTTCCCAGCACCGCGAACAGCGCTGGATAATAGCCGAAAAACAAAATGTAAATGAGAGCCGCTTCTCTGTCAGGCGCCAGCAACATGGAAAGCAGCCCGCAAACGGCATACACGCCAAAGCCCCAGGCAACGCCCAACTCCGCCACAACGGGGATCAGCAGACAGCCGGCCAGAGCAGGGATCGCCACTGTCGCTATGGGGATCACGCCTGAAAGGAACATAATGACCGTGGAAAGGGCGGCCAGAATGCCGCACAACGCCACCTTCATGGAATTTTTCAACTTTGCACACCTTCTGAAAGAGCTATGTCCTGCCTTGTCGATGGAGATAAGGAGGTAAAGTCTGTTGGAATCAGCAGCAGGGGATCAGGTCGCCGCCCATACATTCACAGCAGCAGTCCGCGCACATCAGGGATGAGCACATATCGCAGGCATTGCAGTCACTGCCCATGCCGCGGTTGGGAGAATATCCGCCGTACATGCCGCTTCCCTGCCGCATGGCCTGGTTCAGTGCGGCACTGTATTCACCGTTTCCGGGGTCCATCTGACATGCCCTGGAAAAATGGTCCTTTGCTTCCTCAAGCCAGCCCCGGCGGTAAAGCACAGAGCCCTTCAGGAAATACCATTCCGCGTTCCTGCGCTCTGCCGGCACGCCATTGAGGATCTGCTCGGCATCGGTAATCCGCCCTGAGGCAATCAGGCTGCGCACATCGTTAAAGCCGGAAGCGGCATTGTTCCCTACCGGGTTATATCCCCCGGCATAGGTATTCCGCCTTGCCCCCGCCTTTCTTTGATCGTTGATGGCGTCATAGGCCTCATTGATCTCCTTCATCTTCTCATCCGCCAGGTCCTTGAGCGGACTGTCCGCATACTGATCCGGATGATACTTTTTCGCCAGATTGCGATAGGCTTCCTTGACCTGCTCATCGCTGGCCGAGGGCGATACTCCCAACACCTTGTACGGATCTGTCATGTTCTGATCTCCTTCTTCATTTCCCGTTTTCTTTCCCGAACAACAGAGGCTTGCTTTAATCCGGTTTTCCGCGCCGTTTCCGGCGCTCCCGAACATGAAGGAACAGTATTTCCCGCTGCAGCTCCGGGAAGCCCTTCTGCGCCACGTTTTCAACAATGGGCCCGAACCGCTCCATTGAGATCAGGTTGAGCGGGGGCAGCATTCTTGCAACGGTGGCATTGAGCACCCGGTTGCAGTCCTTTTCCAGGTTGGCCTGATCCTCCGAGGAAAGCGTCTGCTTTCCAGAGATCCCCAACCGGGTCAGGAAGGGGTTGAATTTTCCCTCTTCCCCATCCTTTTTCAAATCATCCGCCGCATCCATCAAATACACCCAGCGGCCCATGTAATACCCGAATTCCTTTAAGGCCGCCCGCTGCCCGGCATTGTCTCCGGCAAGCTCGCTGAAAAGCTCGGAGAGCATATGGGCAGTGGGCTCGGCACAGGCGTCCACACCTTCCCGGTTCTTTTCGGCCTCTCTCTGTCCATCCACGGCTTCCTTCGCGCATTTTTCCAAAAAGGGGTAGTTCCGCGCCGCCTTTTTCCGCTTGGGGGAAACAAACCGCAAAAGGATCCGGCAGCCCAAGGATTTCCAAAATCCCTCGTCGTCCCGGTCGTCCTCCAGCTTATAATAGGTAAGCAAAACGGAAAGAGCGGCCGCCTTTTTGTATTCTTCCCCGGAGGAAGTCAAATACCTGCATTTTTTCATGGGATTTGCCCCGCAGCGCCCGGAGCACTCCGAAACGCCGCTTCCGGAAACGGCCATTGCCAGCATGGCGTAAAAGGTACAGTCATAGCTCAGGGAAAATCTCAAAGCCCATCCGTATTCTTTTCCCAGCACCCGGCAAAGCTGACAGTACATCGCCTTGTACTGCTCATATTCCCGCACCAGAAGCTCTGACTTATATGGGCGTACATATCCAAACATTTTTATTTTCCCCTCATGTAACCACTGATTAAATCACTGTGTGCGGGTTGCCAGCCCAATTTTTCGTCTGGTAAGGCGTGATTTCGCGAGAATAATTGGTTTATTCCAAGAAATCACACCGCAGTTCAGGCGAAAAATTGGACGTCAAAACGTGCGCGGGGATTTATTCAGGGGTTACTCATCGCCGCAGCGGCCTGTCTGTCCTGCCATGCTGCTATTATAGCCCATTTCTCCCGGCAGTTATTGAACACATTGTAAATATTTCCGGTCAAAATTGTAAGAAATACAAAGCTTTTCCTGGAAGTATCCTGATCCTAGATGCTAGATGTTAGATGCTGGATAAAGGACAAGGGCAAAAGGGCAGTGAATAGTGTAGAGTGTATAGTGTAGAAGTGAAGGGCAAAGGGCACCGCTAAATTGTAGTTTAGCGAGCTAGTTGTTAGCTGTTAGTAATTAGTAGTTAGACGCACCCGTCCTT